>JAYTIO010000533.1:0-9660 GCA_043731805.1 Pedosphaera sp.
CGAAGGCAGCCGATGAACAGCATCGCCCCGAGCACAAGCCGGAGCGGAGCGGCGGAACTATTGGGGGTCGTCATTTCAGCGGGGGTGCCGACGTCGCACGCGCGGGTGGCTTGGCGAAAGGGAATTCCTTGAAGGCTTCGGGTTGCAGGCCGATGCCGCGCTGGAGGAGTTCCGGGTGGGTGGTGAAGAAGGAGTCGAAGTCGAGTTTCAGGCCGGGCTCCATCATCCGGTCGGGGCTGAAGCCGGACTTGTCGGTGGGTTTGCCAGCGACGCCGGGATCGCCGGCGAAGAGCGGGTCGGCGAAGAACGGGCTTTGGACGGATTGGCCGAGCTGGCTGACGGTCCGGCTGCCGTCGAGCGCGCGTTCCGCGAGCGGGATGCAATCGCGCAGAAAGTAGCAGTTGTTCCGATGCTGGAACGCGTCGCGCTCGCCATCGCAGCAGAGCACGCCGAGGTTCAGCTTGGCCTTCTTCTCGAGCATGTCGGTGAAGATGCAGTTCTCCATGAGCGCCGGCTGTTGCTTCGCGTTGCGGTGGACGAACGCCATGATCATCGGCTCGGCGAAGACCGTGTTTTGAATGACCAGGTTCGGGCAGCGCCAGAAATACATCCCGCCAAACTTGTAGGTGTTCACGCAATTCTTGATCAGCAGGTCTTCCACGAAGATCGCGGTCACGGGGTTTGCTGAGTAGCCGCCGCGTCCCTCGGAGAAGCAGCGCGTGATCTGAATGTCCTTGCTGCTGTAGAGGTGAAACTCGCCGCTGGTCTGGAGATTCCAGCCTTCGTTGGGGAACAGGTTGAACCGGGCGAAGTAAAATCCATCAAAGCGCAGGTGCCGCTTGCCGCCGACGATGAACGCGTTGGGCAACACCATCTCCTGGCCGTCCAGGTCCACCCGCTCACCGGGGAGGGAACGGAACGTGATGGGCAGCCCCTGCTCGCCCGTGGCGCGCACACGGACCCGCTCGGAGAATTTGCCCCCGGCAATCAACACCGTGTCCCCGACGTTCACCTGCGCAGCGGCGTGGCGAATCGTCTTCCAAGCGTTGGCCCGGCCCAGCCCAGTTCGCGCATCGTCGCCGTCTGTGGCGACGTAGTAGGTCGCGGGCGCGGGGTTCTGTTTCAACGTGGTGAAGGTGAGCGGCTCCGACTTGAGTTCGATGGGTTTGTCATCGCTCTTCGGCACCATGTCTTTCGGTGACTCGATGGCCTGGATGCGAAAAAAGTAGCGCTGACCCGGCTTCAAGCCCGTGAGGCTGAAGGTGCCGAAGCAATTCACGTTGAAGCTCGCCGACTGCTCGCACGCGGCCGTCTCGCCCCAGCCCAGATGGCAGGTGGCCGGCAACGAGGTGTGCCACTCCAGGTTGGCCGTGGTCGCACTGACCGAGTGAACCACCGGCCCGGCCGCCAGCCGAAGCTCGGGCGAGCGCGGTTGGTCCCGGTAAGGGCCGAACGGTTTGCCCAGCGGCCCGCCGACGGCAAATTGGGTGGCGCTCTTCAAGCGCGGCACTCCGTTGTTCAGGGCTACGTCCGGCGTCAGCTCGCGCGAGTGCGGGTCGTGGCGTGGTTGCACCTCGGGCCAGGCGCGGCGCTTGCCGTTCACTTCCCAAGCCGCGTTCGCGTTGCGGTAGCTGTTGTAATCGGAGTGGCGCACCGCGTCTTCGCTGGCCAACCGCAGCGCGACGCCTTGCGCGTTGTCGAACAGGTTCCCGCGCACGTCGGCAGTCGTCCCGTCGGCCAGACTCAGAGCCGCGTTCTGAAAGCCGGTGAACAGACAGTGCGACACCTTCAACCCGCGCACGCCGCTCGTGGTCACAGCGGTGTCTGCGGCGGTGAACGTGCATTGCTGCAAGGCAATGCCCACGCCGCCGACCGCGCTCACGGGACCGCGGAAATGCAACCGCTCGACGTTCACCTGCTGGCAGCTCTGAAGGCGCACGGCACCACTGATGACCACCGCGCCCGTGCCGCGCCCTCGGATGTGAATCGGTTTGTCGCCTGCCCCTTGCCCCCGCAACTCGAACCCGCCCGCGTAGCTACCGGGCTCCACGTAAAGCGTGTCGCCTGCTCGCAAGCGGCTGACCGCCCGGCTCAAGGTCTTCCAAGCTTTCGCCAGCGAAAGTCCGTCGCCCTGGTCGTCGCCGTCGAGCCGCACGTAGAAGACGTTCGTGGCAAAAGGGAACGGCCCCCGGTCGCTGCCCCCGGGCCCAGTTCCGCGAAAGCGCGACGTTCCTTGCAGTCGGTAGTCGTGATTCGCGGGGTTGGCGAATTCGCGCTGCCAGTCCAGACCGGTCTCGTGGCCGAGACTGATGCTGTCGCCCGGCCGTTCCTTGCCGGCGTTGCCTTCGCGTCCGAGGAGCCCTCGGGTGACGTTCACCACGCTCCAATGGCCCGGGGACACGCAGTTCTCCGCGAGGTGGAAATACTCGTAGCCCGTTTTGATTTTGAGGTCCGCCGACTCATTGCCCCAGGCCAGGTTGTTGACCAGCCGGCTGCGATTCGTCGGGTCGTTGCCGCCGTCGTTACCGCCGGGCGGAGCGCCGCCGGTGCCGTAGATGTTGATGCCATACACGCCGTTGAGATAGGCGGTCGAATCCCGGATCACGTCGCGCCGCGCGCTGAAGACCGTCAGGCCGCCCATGTCCCCGTTGGCGAACGGCGACTTGTTGGCCCACGCCACGCAGCGCTCGATGACATTGTCGCCGCTGCCCGGCGCACCCGAGTTCATGCCGATGCCCCAGCCGTTCAGGTAAGCCCGGCAATCGCGAATCACGCAGCTCTTCCCGTTGACGAGGAACACGCCCCAGACACCGCCCGCCGTTTCCTCGCGATAATGCAGCAGCCCCATCGCGCTGTAGCCGGTCGCGTTGAGCCCCTCGATCACCACGCGGCGCGGGCGCACCAAGTGGAGGCCGTGCGTCGGCAGCACCGACACGCTGTAGTGATGGGCGGCTGCCGGCCGCATGTCCGAGGTGGACACGTAGAGCTTCCCCGCGCGGGCGTCCTGAAAGAACGTGCCGGGGACGAACTCCAGCTCGGCCGAGTTGGGCATGCGTTTGAGGATGGTCAACGTGTCGAGTTCGTTCACCGCCGGCAGCTCGCCTGCGAAAGGAAAATCCGCGCCGAAGACAAAACGGTGACCCGCTAGCGGTTGGAACACCGGGGCCGGCACATCGCCCCGCAAGGTCACGGTGCCCGCGAGTTCCGCCCGGATGACGGTGTCCCGGTCCAGATTGCCGAGGTCCACCCGCTTCACCGCTTCGCGATATTCACCCGGCCCGATGGTGAGCGTGTCGCCTGGCTGAAGTGCGTTCACCCCGCGCTGGAGCGTCGCGAACGCGACAGTCCGCGAAGTCCCGGCGTTGCTGTCCCGGCCCGCCTGGGTGACGAAGTAGTCCGCCGCCAGAGCACGGGTAGTTGCCCCGGAGAACGCCACGAGCAAAGCGCCAGCGCAGGCGAACGTTTGGAGCGTCAGCATGGGATTGGTGATTCGAGCCTGCCACCAAGCTTCCGGCCGGGCAGGCCGTGTCCGGGTCGGGGAAAGGTCATGCCGCTATCGGACGGCCCCGGCCGCACTCGCTTCATCTTGCCGCCGCCAAGTCGGTTTCTTCGGGGGCGTAATCTGGGAGAAGCGGCCTTGAAACTCCGCTGCTGGCAGTCCCTCGAACTCCGTCAGCTCGAAGAAGCCGCCGGCGTCCGTCCGGACATTCCGGAGCACCGCCTGCTTCCGTGCCTCTCGTGCCTCGGCCATCAGCCTGACCATCTCGTGGCGGTCGAGCGCTTCCGATGGGACCTCGTCGGGGTCATTCGGCTGTCGCGGCGGGACAACCTTCATCCACGATTCCAGCCCCAGCAGGGCAGCCCGCGCAGACGAGGCCGGCAGTGTTGGCGAACTCGTTCTTCGCCCGTTCGTTCTCAAGCGAGCTGGGGACGAACCGCAAACCTCCGACTGGAGTGAGAGCCAAGCCGCTCTCCGGGGGCGTTGGTTTGGTTTGCATCGGTTGCCCGTCACATTCCCCAGCCGGGCACGAACGCAAGCTCATTGGCCCAGCAGAGCTGGGATTCCCTCCGCACAAACCCGCATAGGATTTTCTGCACCGCACTGCCCGGCATTGCACAACGCACCTTGAATTCACGGGGTTTTCTTTGTGTTTTGCCTTGTAAGGACGGACAACGAAGTGCAACCGTGAATAGGCATCAGCAGGCTGAAACGCAGCGGGCGAATCCCTGTCGGACAGCCCAACACTCGAATCGCCCGGTTCCTCGCGCTTATGAAATCCTCACGCCGCTCACTCTTGAAAACCGCCGCTGCCGCGTCCGCCTTCGCCGGGGCCGCCGTCTTCACGTCCTCCAAGGTCCGCGCCGCCGAGGCCGGGGACTTCTACGTCGCGAAGAACGGGCGCATCAACCAGTCCCTCGTGACGTGGAACTTCCGGCCGCTGACCGTGCCGGAGCTGGCCAGGCTCTCGGTGAAGTTCGGCGTGAAGTCTGTCGAACTCATCGCCCCGGAGCACTGGCCCATGCTCAAGGAACTCGGCCTCCGCTGCGCTATCGCCGGCAGCCACGGCTTCGCGAAGGGCTTCGTGCAGCCGGACCAGCACGCCGAGTGTCTCAAAGTCTTGGAGGAGCGCATCGGCCAGTGCGCCGCGCACGGCGTGCCCGCCGTCATCACCTTCTCCGGCTTTCGCAAAGGCCTTTCCGACGAGCAGGGTTTCAAGAACATGGTCGCCGGCCTCAAGAAGATCGCCCCGCTCGCCGAGCAGAAGAAAGTCACCGTCGCGCTGGAGATGCTGAACTCGAAGGTGAACGTCGAGATGAAGGGCCACCCGGACTACTTCTGCGACAACATGGATGTGTGCATTGACCTCCTGAAGGCCGTCGGCAGCGAGCGCGTGAAGGTGCTCTTCGACATCTACCATGTGCAGATCATGCACGGCGACGTCATCACGCGCCTGCGCCAGTATGCGCCCTACATCGCGCACTACCACACCGCCGGCAACCCGGGCCGCAACGAGATTGATGACACGCAGGAGATCAACTACCCGCCCATCATGCGCGCCATCGCCGAGACGAAATACACCGGCTACGTGGGCCAGGAGTTCATCCCGCTGCGCGACAAGGTGAAGTCCATCAACGAGGCGGTGAAGCTCTGCGACGTGTAGTTCCCGCCGGGGATTGCGCTTGGAGCCACCGCCCGGGCCGAGTAAGAACAAGCCCCTTGCTCATAAATCTAACCGACGCGCAGAAACAACAAATCTCCACCTGGCTCGAACAGGGCCTCAAGGTCGCCGACGTGCAGAAGAAAATGGTCACCGAACTCGGCGTGACCATGACCTACATGGAAGTGCGCTTCCTGCTCGACGACCTCCGGCTCAAGCCCAAGGACCCCGAACCGCCCAAGGTGCCCGAACCTACCTCGCCCCTCGCGCCCGCGCCCGCTGCGGGTGCCAGCCCGGAGTCCCTCGCCCCGGTGCCCGCCGCCGGCCCGGCAGCCATCGGCGCGGTGAAGCTGGCCGTGGACGCGCTCGCGCGCCCCGGCACGGTGGTCAGCGGCAAGGTGACGTTCAGCGACGGCCAGACGGCGGACTGGTATCTGGACCAGATGGGCCGCATGGGCGTGGTGCCCGTGCAGAAGGGCTACAAGCCGTCGCAGGCGGACGTGCTGGAGTTCCAGGAGTTGCTCCAGATGGAGCTGCAGAAGCTCGGTTTTTGAGCGAGGAGGGGGCAGGAGGTTTTTATGAGGAGCGCAGGAGGGCTGGAAGGGGGCGCGGCGGGCGGCCGTTTTTTCTCTCCTGCTTTCCTGCTCTCCTTATAAAATCCCCTCGTTATGCAACTTGGTTCCTTGCTTATCGTTCACGTCCACGTTCAGGTGAAGCCCGAGTGCGTCGAAGCCTTCCACGTGGCGACGCTCGCCAATGCGAGCGCCAGCGTGCTGGAGCCGGGCATCGCGCGCTTCGACGTGGGGCAACAGGCGGATGACCCGACGCGCTTCGTGCTCGTCGAGGTCTATCGCTCCGCCGCCGCCCCCGCCCGCCACAAGGAAACCGCCCACTACGCCACTTGGCGCGACACGGTCGCCCCGATGATGGCCGCGCCGCGCACGAGCGTGAAATTTGGGAACGTGTTCCCCGAGGACGCGGGGTGGTGAACGTAGTGGGGCAGCCGTCCCGGTTGCCGGCGGGCGAGCCGCCCGCCTGCGCCACTATCGGAGGCCGTGCGTGGAACGTGACTTTGCCGCCGCACGCCAGCTATCTTCACGCACCACGTGATGACCTTCGAGTTCGCCACCGCCCACCGCGTCGTCTTCGGCCCCGGCACATTCAAGCAAGCCGGGGCCATCGCGAAGGAGTTTGGTCGGCGGGCGCTCGTGGTGACGGGCAAGTCAGTGGCGCGGGCGCAACCGCTGGGCGAGTTGCTCACGGCGGCGGGCGTGGGCTGGGAGGTCTTTCCGATTGTGGGTGAGCCGACGACGCACGCCGTGTGCGCGGGCGCGGCCCGCGCGCGCGCGGCGCAGTGCGACTGCGTCATCGGTTTCGGCGGTGGCAGTGCAATTGACGCGGCCAAGGCTATCGCGGGCTTGCTCACGAATGGCGGGGAACTGCTCGACTACTTGGAAGTCATCGGGCGGGGCGCGCCGCTGGCGAAGGCCGCCGCGCCGCTGCTGGCCATTCCCACCACGGCGGGCACGGGCGCGGAGGCCACGCGCAACGCGGTGCTGGCCTCGCCGGAGCAACGGGTGAAGGCGAGCTTGCGCAGCCCGTTTCTGCTGCCACGCGTGGCGCTGGTGGACCCGGAGCTGACGCTGAACTTGCCGCCGGACTTGACCGCCAGCACCGGCATGGACGCGCTCACGCAGCTCATCGAGCCCTACGTCTGCCCGCGCGCGAACCCGCTGACCGACGGCGTGTGCGTGGAGGGAATGCGCCGCGTGGCGCGGTCGCTGCGCCGCGCGTGCGAGCACGGCGGGGACGCGACGGCGCGGGAGGACATGGCGCTGGCGAGTTTGTTCGGCGGGCTGGCGCTGGCGAATGCGGGGCTGGGCGCGGTGCATGGTTTTGCCGCGCCGATGGGCGGGATGTTTCCCGCGCCGCACGGGGCGGTGTGCGCCGCGCTGTTGTCCGGGGTGATGGCGGCGAACGTCCGCGCGTTGCGTCAGCGTGCGCCCGACAGCACCGCTTTGCGGCGCTACGATGAAGTCGCGCGGTTGCTCACCGGGCGGCCCGCCGCGACGGCGGACGATGGCGTGGCGTGGGTCCGGGAGTTGGGTGGCGCATTGCCCATTCCTCCGTTGCGTGCGTGGGGGCTGACGGCGGCGGATGTGCCGGCCGTGGTGGCGAAGGCGATGCAGGCCAGCAGCATGAAGGCAAATCCGGTGGCGTTGACCGCCGAAGAGTTGAGCCAGGTGCTCGTGGCCGCGCTGTGAGTCGCTGGCAACGTGCCCGGTCAAAACCGGCGCACCGTGAACTCCGCGTCGAACCACAGGCCGTTGAAGTCGAACTGGAATTTCGGCGGGTCGAAGTCGCAGGCGAACAGCGTCACGTCGTTGCGCTGCTGCACTAGGCTGCAGACCTCGCTGAACATCTCCGGGTCCAGCGCGAGCAGGTGGTAGCGGTCTTCGCGTAGATCGGCTTTCTTCATCGCGCGCGTGAGTTCCTCCAGCTCGGCGGGCGAGCGCCGCACCACCCAGATTTCCGCGTCGTGGCATTTGACCGCGAGCTTGTCGAGCTTCGCCGCCGTGCATTCGCCGCACTCGACCCAGAGCGCGGGCCGTAGCGAGTAGTCGAGTTGCAGGAGGTCGGGGATGAACGGGATGTCGTCCTCGTGGAGGTTGGATTCGAGTTGCAGCCGGGGCCGCCAGAAGATGAGGAAGGCCAGGAGCTTGAGGGTGACGTGCGCGACGGTCTCGCCGTCATGCTGGGCGATGAGCAGCTTGCGCGGCAGGTCGGCGCGACGCTTGTCCTCCGAGGCGAGGTTGAAGGAGTATTTGGCGCTCACGGGCGGAGAGGGGGCAGGCGACAGAAGTCAGGCGGCAGGCGGCACCTGCTCGCCTCACCGGACCGTCGCTCTGGAGCCTCGCTTGTCACAAGTCACTCCACGACCCGCACCGGTGTCCCCACGGTCACCAGCTTCACCAGATACTCCGCGTTCCAGTTCGCCAGCCGGAAGCAGCCGTGGGATTCCGTGCGACCCACGGCTTCCGGCGCGGGCGTGCCGTGGATGCCGTAACCGGGGCGGTCGAGGCCAATCCAGGCCACGCCCACCGGGTTGTTCGGCCCGGGGGGCAGGATGAGTTTGCGGCCGAGCTTCTGGGCCTCGGGGGACTCGGGGAAGACCTCGGGGTCGAAGGTGTAGTTCGGGTTGGGCGCGACGACGGCCACGTGCAGTTCGCCCACGGGCCGTTTCTCCACGCGCGCCGCGATGCTGCACGGGAAATGCGCGAGCAGATTCGTGTTCGCGTCGAAGGCCTGGAGCGTCTTGCCCGCGAGATGAATCTGGAGGAAGGCCGCCTTCGCGCGCGGCGGCGGGTAGTTCACGTTGGGTAGGCGCAAGACCACGCCCGCAGTCACGTTCGTCCAGTCCACGGCTGGGTTCAGCCGCTTGATGAGCAGCGGGTGCGCGTGGCCCTTCTCGGCGGCCAGCTCCAGCACGGTTTCGTAATCCAGTGCGCTCTGCTGGGACTTGCCCAGCCAGGTCGTGCCCAACGGCTGGAGCCGCGCGAGGTCGCCCGCGCTGACGACGTAGTTAGTGAGCGGCGGCTGGGTGAGCTGGAGCCGCGCCTTCGTCTCCGCGTCCGCCGTGCCCGTCTCGGCCAGGCCCTCGCGGAGCTGGAGCACGCGCACCGCCGCGCGCGTCTGCGAGCCGACCACACCATCGAAGGAGCCGGCGGAAATCCCCGCGCGGGCCAGCGCCACCTGCACCTCGAAGCTGTCGCGGGGCGGGCGGGGAAACACGCTGCTGTCGAAGACCGGCTCCATCACAATCACGCGGTTGGTGGGCGTGAGCGAGGCGACCCGATTGGTCAGCGGCAGGTGCGCGCCCACGGCGGGACGCGGCGGGTTGGTCGCGGGGGGTTGGAACGCCGGCAAGCGCGCGGTCTCCGGCGTCACCCCCGGTCCGGCCGGCTTCGCCGGCTCCACGCGGACCCAGCGCCACCATGCGCCGAACAGCAGCAACACGATCAGCACCCCCCAGCCCCAGTGCCCGCCGCGCGGGCGTTTCTTCTGCTTGGGCTGCTTGAACTTCGTGTAAATCTGCACGGTGGGATTAAGCCAGAGGGCCGCCGGCTTGCCATCGTTTTCGCAGGCTGAACCGGGGCCAAACGAAACGTGAAGTTCCTCCCCCCCGCCCCGTCGAAAGCCCCCGTATGACAAACCGACTCGTCCTGTCCCTCGCTCTTCTTTGCGCTGCGCTCCCGGCTTTTGCCGCCGACGCGCCGAAGGAAAAACCCAAAGCCGACGCCAAGGCCGCCGCCGCTGCCGCGCCCGAGCGTGACCCCGCCAACGCCCTCGCCGGCCTCGACATCGCCCCCGGCCTCAAGGCCCAGCTCTTCGCCAGCGAGCCCATGCTCGTCAACCCCACGAACATCGAGGTGGACCACCTGGGCCGCATCTGGATTTGCGAGGTCGTGAACTACCGCGGCCGCAACGGCAGCCGCCCCGA
>JAYTIO010000534.1:0-10698 GCA_043731805.1 Pedosphaera sp.
CTTTGTCGGCAGGCAAGTGGCGAATCATTGGCAAATCAGCACGGGCCACCCCTGAAAATAGTCGAAAAGAGGGTCGAATCCGCCAAGTAGGGCTAGCGTGGCTCCTCGCTGTGCTTCCCACCCCCGCGCAGGAGTCCACCAATGGCTTCACCGCCGCCGACTTCTTCCTCGCCCCGCTGCGCATCCACCTGCTCACCGCCACGAACGAGCCGGCGGCCCACACCACGCTCACGAGCAACGACGTGACGCGCATCCTCGGCAAGGTCAACCGTGTGTGGGCGCAGGCCGGCCTCACCTTCTACCTCGAATCCCTCCGCGTGGAGCCGGCGGCCAACCCCGCGGGCTTCGGCGAACGTGTGAAGACCAACACCGACGCCCTGCTGCAACTGCGCCCCCAGTCCAGCCGGGGCACCAACGTCTTCCATGTCTATTACCTCAAGCAGTTCGGCCCGAACGGCATTTGCATCGGGGGCCTCAACTTCGTGAAGGACACCGCCTCCCTCCGCGCCGTCGAGGGCGGGCTGGACGAGCCGCTGCCGCGCGTCACCTCGCACGAACTCGGCCACGCCCTCACCCTGCCGCACCGGCAGTCCGTCACCAACCTCCTCGCCTCCGGGATGTCCGGCGGCTGGTTGAACGAGGCGGAAATCCAGCAGGCCCGCGCAGCCGCCCAACAGCGGCCGTGGGTGGAATCCGCCGCCGATGTGCAGCGCAAGGCCGGTTCGGCGCAGGCCGACGAGGCGCGGAAGCTCTGGCAACGCCTCACTCACATCCCGTTGGAATGCGACGCCACCCGGCTCGCCCGCCAACGCGTGCAGGAGGTCGCGAAGTAACGGGCCGCGCCGCCCGTGCTGCCGCCCGCCGCATTGCCCTTCGCCCCCCGGTCCGCTACGCGCCCGTTCACCAATCCCGCCCTCGAACGTCGCATCCGCGACCTCATCGCGTTCAAAGGCGGCGGTCACATCCGGCTGAAGCATCCGCCCACGCTCTCCGCCAGCGCCGCACTGAACTATGATTTCGCCGACATTATCGCAGGGGAGCCCTTCCACGTCATCCCGCCCACGCCGGAGAAACTGATGACGCCGAGCATCTCGACCTCCAGCGCCTCGTCTTCGGCTTCAACCGCCACGACTACGGCCGGCTGCGGCAGTTGATTGACGTGTTGAACCAGTATTGAACTGGCAGCGCAGCGCCGGCCGCTACGCGGGCTGGGCTGCCAGCATCACCCTTACTTGCCGACGGGCTTCGCTTCGGCGGGCGGGGCGGCGGGCTTGGGCTCTTCCTTCTTTTCCACCAGCAGGTCAGCGCGCGACTTGAGCACGCTGTCGAGCGTCCACTTCGAGACGAGGTAGGTCCACTTGGCGAACTTCGCGTCGGCGGCGAGCTTGTCCGACAGCTTCTTCTGCGCGTCGGCGAAGTCCTTGTCCAACTTCGCCTTGTCCTCGGGCTTCTCGTCCTTCTCGGACGTGCGGGCCTTCGGGAAGTTGCCGGTGATGGCGATGGTGAAGGGGTAGTTGTCACCGCTCGCGGTGCCGGCTTTCGCCGTGTAGGTGAAGCCGTCGAAGGTCTCCAGCACCAGCGTCGCGGGCTTGTCTAGGCCGAGCTTGTCGGCTTTCGGTTCAGCGACGACATCGCTGAAGGTGGGCGAACTCAGCGGGCTGCCGAGGGCGGAAAGCTTGTTGGTGTCGGCCTGCTCGGTGGGCTTGAGGCCGGCGAGCTTCCACTCCGCGCCTTCCGTCTCGCGCGTGACGGTCCAACCGCTCGCGGCGTTGGTCGCGTAGGTGACGGCGATGGATTTCACGCGCTCGACCTTGAGGAAGTCTTTCTCCAGCCAATTCTCCGGCTTCGGCTCGGCGTCGGCGAACTGCTCGGTGGTCACTAGGACGGTGTCCTTGCTTGCGGTGTCGCGCACCCAGCGGCCCACGGGGAACTCGCCGCCGCCGAACGGCCCACCCTCGGACTTCTTCGTCTGCTTCTTGCCGAGAACAATGGACTTCATCGCCTTGCCGTCCTTGCCCTTGAGCTCGACGAGCGTGCCCTTGCCTTCGCCGTCGCCAGGGGCTTGCAGCTCAAGTCGGGCATACTGCGACGCGCCCACTTGCTCGGTCTGGACGGCCTTCACGTCGGCAAACTTGCGGATGAGGTCGGCGATGGTGCTGAAGTTCGCCGCGTAGTCGCCGCGCTCCTTCACCACCCACGCGTCGCCCTGCTTGGTGAGGTTCAGTTCGCCCGCGCTGGACTTGATGCTGACGGTGGCGACGGCGTTGACGTCGAGCGAGCCGCCGAGCTTTTGGCCGCCGCCGGAGGAGGACTGCTGCCAGTCGCCCTGACGCTGTTTGTTGACGAGCAAGCCCGCGCCGCCAATGACGGCCACGAGGACGAGGAGAGTTAAGAGCTGCTTGCGGTTCATGCTTGGGAAAGGTTGCGGCCTACCGCGCCGCCGTGCGTTTGCGTTTGAAGACGGCCAGGCCGATGCCGCCGATGGTCACGAGCAGCGGCATCCCGGCGATGTTCGCCCACTTGAGCCGGTTTTCCATGGACTCGACCTCTTGGCGAAGGTCGCGGCGGAGCAGCTTGAGCTCGACCTTCACTTTCGCTTCCTGCTTGCGGAAGTTCTCCAGTTCCTTCTGCTGCTCGGGCGACATCACGAAGCGCTGGCCCTTCTCCTTGTTGCTCTGGAGTTCGTTCAGCTTCTTCTGCGTGTCCTGCAAGCTGGTCTCCAAGCCCTTGATTTTCTCGCGGTAGGATTCCTCCGCCTTCACCTGCATGTCGCGGACGCGGGTGAACTGGCGCTGCACAATCGCCCGGCTGCGGGTGTTCATCAGCGCGGTGTCGCCGGAGAGTTGCTCCACGAAGTTCTGCGCGAGGTTCACGTTGCCGTTGCGCGGGATGACCACGCGCTGGCCGAAGAAGTCCTGCACCTGCACGCAGAACTGGTCGAAGAGCATATCGGCGTCGCCCACGAGAATGACGTGGTTCTCGGCGGTGGATTCCTTGAGCGCGGTGGACGGCGCGTCGGGCTTCTTCTCCTCGCCGGGGGCGGGCGGGGCGGACTCGGGCTTGCCGTTCGGGAAAGCGGTCTTGAACTTGCCGCTCAACCGGATGGCCAGCGCGTATTCCGTGCTGCTGGGCTTGAAGTCTTTCACGATGGCCTCGCCGGACATCTGCGCGAGGAAACCCTCGACGAGCTGCGACTGCGTGGTGGACTTGAGCAGCACCGTCTTCTTCAAGCCCTCCGTCGGTGAACCGGTGAACGCGCCGCCGAACACGTAGAGCAGGCTGTCCACTTGGCTCGTGGAAATGTCCTCGCGGTCAATCGCGTCGGTCGTGAGCGAGAGCACGGCGGGCTGCTGCTGCGGGCCGCGCTGGCCGCCCATGCGCGAGACGTATTTCATGTCGGCGACGCATTTGGACTTGTCAAAGCCGACACCCCACGCGGCGAGCAGCTTGTCGAGCGAGGAACTCGTCGGCGGGCCGCCGCCCATCATCGGGTTGCCGCCCTGCTTCTGCTGGTCAATGACCGACACCGTGTCGAGGTAGGCGATGAGCTTGCCGCCGCGCAGGATGAACTGGTCAATCGCGAACTGCGCCGCGTCCGAGATGTCGCGCGGGTGGATGACGAGCAGCACCTTCACGGCCGCGGGAATCTCCGTGGCCGTCAGCTCGATTTGCTGCACGTCGAAGTCGTTCTTGAGCTCGCTGATGAGATACCACGGCGGCTGCTGGCCACCCTGCTGGCCCATGCGCATCATCATCGGGTTCATCGGCGTGCCGAAGACGGGCAGCGCGGTCATGACGCCGATGACGGGCTTGGTCGGGTTCGCGATGCGCGAGATGGCGCGGGCGAGGTCATACTCTAGGAGCTTCTCGCGCTCAGGCGAAAGGAACGGCAGCGCGACCTTTTGGTCGAGGCAGTTGATGGAGATGCCGAGGTAAATCTTCTCGCCGGTCTGCGTGGGCTGGCCTTCGACGCCATCGAGGTTCGCGGAGTCCTCGGCATCGGAGTCCGGCTGCGGGTCGAGCTTCTCGATTTCGATGAACTTGGACTGCTGGCGCAACTCGGTGAGCAAGTCCTCGACGCGCTGAGCGTAAGTCTTGAGGAAGACCGGCATGGCGTTGTCGCGCTGCGAATAGTAGAGGCGAATTTTGACCTTGGTATCGAGCTTGCCGACAATCTTCTTCGTGCCCTCGGAGAGCGTGTAGAGCTTGTCGGCGGTGAGGTCCTTCCGTGCGTAGAAGGTGGCGGCGATGTAGTTCGCGGCGACAAGGATGAGCGCCATGGCGGCAATGCCAACGGCGGAGTAGAGCAGGGTTTCGAGTTTCTTTTGTTTCATGCCCGGAAAGAGTTTTTAACCACTACCCTGCACTGACTGGCACCAATGGGAGAAGCCCAGCAGCGCGAAGGTCGGTTCGGATGAGTGTCCATGAGTGCAGGTCAGTGGTGCTTGGTGTCAGGAACGCAACCCGCGCAGCACGACGCTCGTGCCGAAGAGCGAGAAGCCAATCACCGACAGGAAGAACATCAGGTGTCGCGAATCTACCACGCCGCGTTGGAAGTCCTCGAAATGCGTCATCACGCTGAACGCGGAGACCAGTTCGACAATCCAGCGGTTGTCCGGCAACGCCTTGGTGAGGATGCTCGTCACCGGCGGCCAGCCCGCGAGGATGAGGAAGAGGCAGATGACCACGGAGATGATGAAGGCGACGACTTGGTTGCGTGTCATCGCGGAGGTGAGGCAGGTGATGGCGAGATACGCGCCCGCCAGCAGGAAGCTGCCGATATAGCCGCCCGCGACGACGCCGAGGTCTGGGTTACCGAGATACTTCACGGTCATCACGACGGGGAAGGTCAGCACGAGGGCCAACCCGAGAAAGGCCCAGCTTGCTAGGAATTTCCCCATGATGGCCTGCCACGGCGTGATGGGCATGGTCATCAGCAGCTCGATGGTCCCCTGCCGCCGCTCTTCCGACCACACGCGCATCCCGACCGCCGGGACGAGGAACAGGTAAAGCCACGGGTGCCACAGGAAAAAGGAGATGAGCGATGCTTCGTTCCGCTCGAAGAACCCGCCGACCATGAAGGTGAAGAACCCGGTCAGCAGCAGGAAGATGACGATGAAGACGTAAGCGACCGGCGACGCGAAGTAAGCGCTGAGTTCGCGCTTGGCGATGGTAGTGATGTTGCCCATGAAAATGTTTCGAGTTCGGAGTTTTGAGTTTCGGGTAGGCCGGCGTTCGCTCCGGCGCAGCGGTTACTTCTTCGCGGTGTCCGAGGCGGTGATGCTGCGGAAATACTCGTCCAGCTTGCCTTCCTCGACGTGCAACTCCTCGACGCGCCAGCCCTGCGCGGCGGCGCTGACGCCCTTGCGGAACTCGCCGTTGGTCGAGGACTTCGGAAACACGCGCACGGTCACGATGCCGCTCTCTTCCTTCACGAGTTGCACGCGCTCGGTGCCGTCCACCGCGCGCAGCTTGCCGGTCACGGCCTCGGCGGCAACGCCGTTGACGCGCAGCAGAATCGCGCCGGCGTTCGGGGCCTTGCGTTTGAGTTCGAGCGGCGTGCCGTTGGCCACAACCGTGCCCCGGTCAATGATGATGGCCCGCGAGCACACGGCCTCGACCTCTTCGAGGATGTGCGTGCTGAAGATGATGGCCTTCTTCTCGCCCATCCGCTTGATGAGCTGCCGGATTTCGTGCTTCTGGTTCGGGTCCAGGCCGTCCGTCGGCTCGTCCATAACGAGGATCTCCGGGTCGTGGATGATGGACTGCGCGAAACAAGTGCGGTGGCGATAGCCCTTGGACAGCGTGTCCACGCTCTGGTGCAGGACGTTTTCGAGGAAGCACATCTCCACCGCGCGATGCACGGCGGTCTTGATGGCGTCGCCGCGCAAGCCGCGAATCTCCGCCGCGAACTTCAGGAAGCCAATCACGGTCATGTCGCTGTAACACGGCGCGGACTCGGGCAGGTAGCCGATGAGGCGCTTGGCCGGCACGGGGTCTTCCAGCATGTCGTGCGTGCCGATGGTGACGCGGCCGGCGGTGGGCGGGAGGAAGCCCGTGACCATGCGCATGGTGGTGGACTTGCCCGCGCCGTTCGGCCCGAGAAAGCCCAGCACCTCGCCGCGCGCGACGGTGAAAGAAACGTCGTTCACGGCCACCTTCGGCCCGAACGTCTTGGTCAAATTTTCGACTTTAATCATGTGGCTGCTCCGGCTGCCCGGTTCTGTGACGGCGCGTAGTGTGCCCTGCCTGTCAAGTTGTCCGGCGATTTAGACAGAGTTTGGGGAAAGTGTTCAAAGAAATTTTCACTGCGCGAAGAGGAAGAGGAACCGCAGAGGCACAGAGGACACAGAGAAAAAGCAAAGGATTCAAGGCCCGACAGGTCGAAATGGGTGAGCGGCAGATTTCTGCGTGCATGATTCCGGCTTCCCCTCTGTGTTCTCTGTGCCTCTGTGGTTCAAGCTCACTTCGCCGTTGCCTGAATCTTCTTCCATGCGGCGAGGGCTTCGTGGAACTCGGCGAGGGCCTCCGCAGGGAGGACGCCGGTGTTGCGGGCGATTTCCTCCTCGGTGCGCTGGACGAACCAGTCCGCCTGCTCGCGCCGGGGCCGGAGCGGCTTGCCCTCGATTTCCACCCACCACGGCGCGGTGTGGGCGAAGCGGAGGCGGCCGTCGGGAAGTTCCTCGTAGCAACGCAAAGCAAACCAACACGACTCCTCTATCTTTTCATGCCAAGAGCTATTGAGGGCACTTTCCTCTGCGGGCAAGCCCCGACGCTGGGTTTCGGATACAATCACCTTTCCGTTCCGTATCAGTTCAAAGCGAGCTGAGTTTAGTGCAGTGCCTGCGGCCCATTCGATTGTGACCGGTAGCGAATTAGCCGAACGAAATACCGCACCAGGGACTTTGCCATTCACCTTCGCCATCAGCATCGGCCCCGTCGTCACGAAGCTCCTCCCCTCGCCCAGCCCCTTCATCCACTTCTCATAACTGAACCCGCCTTCGCAATGCACATACACGCGGCTGAAACCCAGCGGCACGGGATGCACGCCGTTCGCCGTGCCCGCCGTCGGCTTGAGGCGGAAGCCGCAGTTCAGCAGCGCGTAGTAGGTCTCGAAGCCGTAGCGCGTCCACGCTTCCTCGGTGTCCGTGCCGCTGCCGTTGCCGGGCAGTTTCATCCACGCCGGCGCGGGCACGGCCCAGTTGCGCACGCCGAATTCGACGCGCCAGTGGTGGTTGTTCGCCAGCTCGAAGAGGTCCGGCTTGAGCACCGGCACGATGGCGACGGACCACGGCCAGTTGTGCTTCTCCAAATCAATCAGCCCACCCTCCGCGTGCGCCCGCTCGGACACGCGCCGCAGCGGGAACACCGGCACGTCGAAGCGCTCCTTGTGTCCGAGGATGAGGAACGCGCCGAGCGTGTGGGCCTTCCCGCCGGAGCGGAAGATTTCGTATTCCGTGTTGCGCGGGAACCAGACGTGCGTCGGGTCCACGACCACGGGCCGCGCGCCGAAGTCGCCCTTCATGTTCTTGTCACTGAGCGCGGGCGGCACGGTGTCCACCGTGGTCCAGTCAATCATCGGCAGCGCGACGTTCACGTCCTCGGCGAGCATGGCAGACTCCAGCTCGGCCGGGGCGCGGTGGTTGTGGGCGTCGCCACTGAACCAGCCGCGCTCGGCCATGTTCACCCAGCGCTTGAGCGGCAGTTTCACCTCGACGGGCTTCGCCGCGACGGTGAACTGGTTCGTCAGCGGCAGATACTCCTTCCCGCGCTCGACGACGGCGGTGTAGCGCCCCGGCGGCAGCTCGACGACCCATTGGTGCGCGGAGAGCGTGGTGTGATACTCGGTGGCGTTGGTGTTGAACCCGCTGCGCTTCTCGTAGCGCACGGCGGAGCCGAACGGCGGGACGGACTTGGGGAAATGCCATTTCCCGTCCGTGTCACTGCGCAAGTAAAGCCGCGCGGCGACGGGCTTGCCGGTGGCGGCATCCGTGATGTCACCGTAAACGGGGATGGTCTGCGCAGTGGCAGAGCGAACGGACAGCGCGACGAACAAACCCAGCGCGGCGCGAAGCAATGACGTGGTCATGTCGGGAATCTAACCGCTCTCCCGCCCGCGTGAAGCCGGGAATTCGGCGAAACTGCGACGACCAACAGATCCTCTCCTTAGCACTGGGCTTCAGCCCGGTGAATCGCCCCGCCAGCGAGCAAGCTGTTTCAACAGCTTGCCTCCCGCACTTCGGGGGCGGAGCGAAAACCGTTGAAACGGTTTCCGCGTGAATCGCGCCAGCAACACCCGGCTGAAGCCGGGTGCTAATGAGATGACGCGGCCCACCTCCCGGCGGGTTCATGTTGCGCTTGCCTCTGCCCGTAAAATGTGCGTCTATCGGCTGTTAAGTCAGGACTATTGTGAACGTTTAGCCCCGTGATTATATGAAGCATTTACTGCCCCTGTCATTGTTCCTCCTCGCACTCGCACTTGCCCCAGCCCCAGCTTCGGCAGCGGTGAACTTCACGTTGTCGGAGTCCGCCGTGAGCAACCTCTTCACCGGCACGCTGGGAATCCAAATCACCGGGCTGGCAAGTGGCGAGTCGGTGGTGCTGCAAAAGTTCATTGATGCGGACGGCGATGGCTTGGTGGGCGCCGGCGAGGTGTTGGTGGGCCAGTTCAAGATCACCGAGGGTCAGGTCACGCGCATCGGCGGCGTGCGGAACAGCAACGTGCCCGGCGACTCGGACGGATTGACCAACGGCGTCATCGCCGAGACGTTCGACTTCAGCGACCCGAAGGATTTCGCGCACCACGTCGCGAACTACATCTTCCGCGTGTCCAGTCCGAGTGGAAGTTTTCTCCCCATAACGCAAACCTTCGCCGTGACCAATTCCACGCTCGGCCAAGGCGTCACGGGCACGGTGACAGGGTCAGGATTAGGTCTGCCCTACGCGTTCATCATCCTGCTAAAGCCCTCCGCCGGCGGCGGCGACCTTTTCGCCGGTGGCATCGCCAACGGCTCGGGCGCGTTCTCGATTAGTTGCCCGCCGGGCACTTACCAGGTGATCGCGACCAAAAGCGGCATGGTGACGGACTTCGGAGCCGCGCCCACCGTCACGGTCGGGAACGGTTCCAGCGCGAACACCACCATCGCGCTTTCCGTAGCGAACCAAACCATCTCCGGCACGCTCACGAACGCGGTTGCCGGCGGCGTGCTGCCCGGCGTGCAACTGCGGCTCCAGTCCGCCACCGGCCTCTTCGCGCTGGGCTACAGCGACACTAACGGTCAATTCAGCATCGGGGTCACTGCGGGCACTTGGTCGCCGGAAGTGGAAGGCTCGACGCTGAACGCCTTGGGCTATGTGTCGCCCAAGCAGTTGCCGAACATCAACACCACTGGCGGGAGCGTTGCGGGCTTGGTGGCAGCCACTCAGCCCGCCACCGCACTGTTCTACGGCAATTTCCGAGACGGCGGCAACCAGGCTGGCATCGCTGGTTTGCCGTTCTCGGCCCAAGACCAAAACCCGCAGACTTTGTCGGGTGGCGGTGTGACCGACGCCAGCGGCTACTACACGGTGGGCGTGATCGCTGGTGCCTGGAACATCGGGCCGGACAACAAGGCGCTGACGGCGCGCGGGATTCTGGCCAGCTCGACGAACACGACCATCGCCGACGGCCAGGCCCTGCGGATTGACTTCGCCAGCCGGGTGGTCACGGCGCACCTGCTCGGCCAGGTGCGCGACAACTTCGGCGTGCCGCTGCCGAACTTCACCCTCGTCGTCCAGCCCGTGCCGCTCGTCTCCAGCGGAGCAGGCTCCTATTACCCGTCCACCGACGCCTTGGGCAATTTCGACCTCGGCGTGAGCGGGGGGACGTGGAACATCGCTCTGGAGAGTCGGCGCACCGCCGAATCAAACCTCGTGAGCTTCAGCATAGACCTGCCCGTGGTGGACAACGTGAACCAGCCGGGCCTGGTCTTCGTTGCCTATCGGGCTACGCAGCAGATCACCGGCTTCGTGCGCGAGGGCAGCACTGGGATTACCAACGTGCAGATGTATGCCAACGCGACGATCAACGGGACCAACTACCTCACCGGGGAATCCTACACCGACGCCAGCGGCAACTACGTCCTCAAGGTGGTGAACGCCTTGTGGAACGTGAGCCTGAACAACTACGACCTCAACCAACGCGGCTACTCTGGAGCGAACAACCAGCCGGTGGGTATCAACAACGGTGCCGGTGTCGCCAACTTCAACGTCGCGCGCTTCACGAACCTCATCAGCCTGACCAACCCCAGCCGCCAAGGCAGCCAGTTCTCCGTCCAAGTGGTAGGCGAGAACAGCCGCAACTACGTGCTGGAACGGACGGCCAACGCGCGCAACCCCGTGCTCTGGACGCCCCTGAACACGAACCAACAGAACTTCGGGAGCTTCACCTTCTTCGACAACCCGCCCGGCAACGGCCCGCACTTCTACCGCGTGCGCCTGCTGCCGTGAGCGGAGCGCGGACGCCCCCGTCCGCGTGCCTCGGCGACGGCTTTAGTGCTTCGACTCGGCTGGACCAGCCGAAGCCTTCGCGGGCAGGTCGCCTTCGCCGAGCTTGCGCTGAAAGAGTTCGAGGACGAGGCCGTAGCAGGTGAGGGCGAGCGCGGGGTCGTAGCGGTGGCCTTCGTCGCGGAGGAAGGCGTGCTGGCCGTTAAACTCGTG
>JAYTIO010000535.1:0-5399 GCA_043731805.1 Pedosphaera sp.
TTGACGGTGTAATAACTGTTCGACTGCGCCACCGGCTTGCGGCTGCGGAGCGCGTAGGCCGTGCCGGCAAGCGCGGCGAGGAGGCACAGCAGCAGCCACACCGGCCGCGCACGGATGAATTGTAAGAGTCGGGTCATCGGGTCAGTTGCCAAAAATTTTCTCCGGCGGGGCCACGGCGTCGGCGCTGCCGTCGGGTTTGCGCTGAAGCAGCGGCGGGGTCGCGCCGGGCAAAGCCTGCTCGCGGAGCCACCAGCGCTCGCCCTCGGTCCGCAACGCGCCCACGTCCACGAGGAATTTCAGCCGCGCCGCGAGATAGTCCACCAGCACTTGCGTCACCGCGTTCTGCGCCAGCACCTGCGCCGTCTGGGCCTCGAGCTGGTCGCGGATTTGCGCGCGCCCGGCCTGGAGCAGGATGCCCGAGGCGTTCACGCGCTGGTCCGCGAGCGCCAGCGCGTTGGTCTGGATGGCGTGGGTCTGCTGCAACTGCTCCAGATTCCGCAAGCCCTGCCGCACCGCGTCGCGGCTGGTGTCGAGCGTCAGCGCCAGCGAGCGCACGGCGCGCTCGAAGGCGATGAGCGTCGCGCGATAGGCGTTGCGCTGGAGCAGGCGGTCGAAGGGCAAGTCCAGTTGCAGGCCAGCGTTGGCGGAGTAGTGCGAGACGTCGAACTTCGAGTAGTTCACCGCGTCGTTGGCCAGCGACACGCCGGAGACGAACGTGAGGTTCGCCTTCAGCCGGTCGGCGGCCACGACGATCTTCCGCTTGCTGTCCTCGAAGCGGTCAATCTCGTTGAGCAGGTCGAGCTTGTGCTCCACGGCGGCGGCGAACGCGGCGTCCTCGCTCGTCGCCACCGCGAGCAGGCCGGTCCGCTTCAAGTCCTCCAACCCCGTGTCATCCAGCGCCAGCTCCACGCCCAGCGGCAGGTCAAGCGTGATTTTGAACGCGTCCAGCGCGGTCTGATATGCCTCCACCGCGCTGATGTAGGCGCTCTTGCCCTTGAGCTCCTCCTGCCGCGCCTGATCCACCTCGAAGCGCGCCCGCCGGTCCGCCTGCCACTGCGCCTCGAGTAGTTCCCGGATGGTCCCGAGCTTCGTGTAGTTGTTGTAGGCGTTGCGCACCGTGTCCTTGCGCTGGAGCAGCCGGTAGTAGGTGGTGACGACGTCCACCGCGAAGGTCTGCTGAAACAGCGCGAACGCCCGCAGGTCGTAAATCACGTCGCGCTCCCCCTGCCGCACCGTCTCCGCCACCACATCCGCACCCGCGCCGCGCAGCAGCGGCTGGGAGAAGTTCAGCGACATCACGCTCACGACCGAGCGGCGCGGGTCGCCGGTGAAGTAGCGGAGCAAGTCGTTGGCGAGCGTCGCGCTGATGGTGCCACCGCTCTGGAGCAGTTCGGAGAAGCCCAGGCTGCCGCTGCCGTCCACGCGCCCGTCGCCATCCCGCTCGCGCACCACGCCCGCGCCCAGCGAGGCGAAGGGGCGCTTGGCGAACTCATGCCGCTCGCCCGTGAGCGTAAGCGCGGCGAGGTAAAGCGTCTCCTTGCGGAACTGGTATTGGCGGTTGTGCGCGACGGCCAGCGCGAGGGCCTCGTTGAGCTTCACCACCGTGCGCCCGCCGCCGCCCTTGCGCGCGTTGAGCAGCTCCTCCCAGCGAACGGCCTGCGGGTCGCGCGGCGAGAAAGGCGTCTCGATGGTGAAGGCGTTGGTCCGGCCGAAGAGCGCTTGTTCCTTGCGGCCGAGCAGGCCGTAAACGTCCCTGTCCGCCTGCGCCTGGTAGTGCTTCGGGGAGCAGGCGGCGGCCAGCAGCAGAAACCCCAGGAAGAACGCTGGCGCGGGCCTCCCGGCGCGGGACGGCCCAGCCATCGTCGCGTGCGGTAGCGCGCCGAGAAGGCGCAGAAGTTGTCCGGCTGGCGTGACCAAAATGCGGCTGTTGGAAAACAGGAGCGCGAGATAGACGCCGGGTTGGGGACGCGGTTTCAAAGCTTTCTCCGTGGGCCGCGTCAGCCGTGCCGGAACGGTGCCGAAAGCGTGAAAGTGTTCGGCAGATGCCGGATCTCGCGCACCGTGCCGTCCGCGAGCAGCACCTCGACGATGTCGAAGCGCAGCTTGACGCGCGGGTCTTTCAGCCGCCGCACGTAGTCCATCGCCGTGGCGGAGAGCAGCCGCTTCTTCCGCGCGTCCACGGCCGCGGCGGGCCGCGTCCAGCTCTCGGAAGAACGGGTCTTCACCTCGACGAATACCAGGCAGTCGGCCTCGCGAAACACGAGGTCAAGCTCGCCGCGAGCGGAGCGGAAGTTGGCGGTGAGGAATTTCAAGCCGAGCGCCTGCAAGTGCGCCTTCGCCGCCTGCTCGCCGAGCTGGCCACGCCGCAGATGCTCCGGCTGGTCGGAGGCGACGAGGGCTTTGAGTTTTTGCCAGAGCCGCTTCATCGGGCTGGGGTCAACCTGAACTCGTCCTGCGCCGGTGGCTTGAGCGGCGCAAAGCTCTGCCGGTGAATCGCACAGGGCCCCAGCCGCGCGAGGGCCGCCAGGTGCGTCGCCGTGCCGTAGCCCTTGTGGGCCGCGAAGCCGTAGCCGGGGAACTCACGGTCGAACGCCCGCATCAGCCGGTCGCGCGTGACCTTTGCCAGCACGCTCGCGGCGGCGATGGAGTAACTGCGCGCGTCGCCCTTCACGAGCGCGGTCTGCGGGAAGCGCAATGACTTCACCGGCAGGCCGTCCACCAGCACGTGCGCGGGCGGCGGCGTCAGTTGGGCGAGCGCGTCGTTCATCGCGCGGTGCGTGGCTTGGAGGATGTTGATGTGGTCAATCACCGCCGCGTCCGCCGACGCGATGGCGAAGCGGATCTCGCTGCGAGTCGTGAGCCAGGTGAAGTAATGCGCTCGTTGCGTCTCGGTGAGCTGCTTCGAGTCGTTCAGCTTCGCCAGTTCGGCTGGGAACTCGCCACGCAGCCACTCGATTGGGAACATCACCGCCGCCGCCACGACCGGTCCCGCCAACGGCCCGCGCCCCGCTTCGTCGAGGCCGGCCAGGAGCGTGATGCCGCTCGTCAACAACGCGCGCTCGTGTTCGAGCCGGTCCACGTCAGGAGCGCGGACGCCCCCGTCCGCAGCCCGGGGTGCTGGCTTGCTGCGGACGTAGGCGTCCGCGCTCCGGTCCCCTTCGCGTCCGTTGCGTGCGGCAGCCATCGCCTCAGCTCACCGCTTCGACCGCCGCCGCGAAGTCCTCCGGCCACGGCGCTTCACACGCGAGCACCCGCCCCGTCTTGGGATGCGTGAAAGCCAGCTTCGCCGCGTGCAACATCTGGCGCGGGGCTTGGTAGCCGGTGAGCTCCAGAAACTTCGCGTTCTGCTTCTTGCCGTAAATCGAGTCGCCCACCAGCGGGTAGCCGAGATGCTCCATGTGGACGCGGATCTGATGCGTGCGGCCCGTGTGCAACGTGCAATGCACGAGTGTGGAGAACTTGAGCCGACGCACCACCGTGTAGCTCGTCCACGCGCTGCGCCCGCCGCCGTCGGTCGCGGCCATGCGCTTGCGATGCGTCACATGGCGCGCGATGGCCACCTTGATTTCCCCCTGGCTGCGCGTGGGCGCCCCGCAGAGCAGCGCGTGATAAACCTTCTCCACCTCCCGCCGCGCGAACTGCTCGGACAACGCCGTGTGAACCGTGTCGTTCTTCGCCACGACCATGCAGCCGCTCGTCTCCAAGTCCAGCCGGTGCACGATGCCCGGCCGCGCCACGCCCCCGATGCCGCTCAACTGGCCTTTGCAGTGATGCAACAGCGCATTGACCAGCGTGTGCCGCTCATGGCCGTTGCCCGGATGCACGGCGATGTCCGGCGTCTTGTTCACGACCAGCAGCGACTCGTCCTCGTAAAGCACGTTGACGGGCAAGTCCTCCGGCTCGGCCTTGTCCGGGCGCGGGTCCGGCCAGTGGACGTAAACGACTTCGCCCGCGTGCGGCACATGCGTGGGCTTCACCTTCGCGTCGTTGACGGTGATTTCGCCCTCGTCGATGAGCCGTTGCAGCGCACTGCGCGAAGCCATCGGGTAACGCGCGTGGAGGAAGCGGTCGAGCCGCTCGCTGGGCAGCGTGACTTCGATGGTGAAGGTCTCGGAACGCTCAAGCATGGGCGCGGCTTCTTCGGGCGAATCAAGGAGCAGGTCGGGGTTCACGGTAGGTTGGTAGCAGGACTTTGGACTTTGGACTCATTGGACTTTGGACTCAGGCCGGCCCGTGACTTGAACCAGATAAAAAGCAGCACGCCCGCCGCGAAGATGCCCACGCTCACCAGTTGGCCCGGCGAGAGCGAGCCGGTGAACTTCTCCGGCGCGTAATCGCCCCGGAAGTGTTCCACCAGCGCGCGCACCGGCGCGTAAGCCATCAGGTAGATGGCGAAGATTTGCCCGTCGAAAGTCTTCCGCCGATACAGCCACGCCAGCGCGCCGTAGAGCGCGAGGTTCAAGGCCGACTCGTAGAGCTGCGTGGGATGCACGCCGATGCCGCCGGTCGCGTGCTCGACCGGGAAATGCACCGCCCACGGCAGTTCGCACGCGCGCCCGTGGCAGCAACCCGTCATGAAACAACCGAGCCGCCCCAACGCGTGCCCGAGCGCCACGCTGGGTGCCAGCGCATCGGCGAGCTTCCAGACCGGGAGCTTCTTCCACCGCGCGAAGGCGATGCCGCAAAGCGTCGCGCCGATGAGCCCGCCGTAAAACACGAACCCGCTGCGCGTGGTGAAAATCTTCGTCCACGGCTCGTCCGCAAACTCCTCCCGCCAATAGCTGAGGACGTAAAGCGTCCGCGCGCCGATGATGCCGCCGAGGAACAGCCAGAACACCACGTCCGCCACCGCCTCCGGGGACAAGCCATCCCGCAAGCCGCGCCGCTGGGCCGTCCAGTAGCCCGCCATGAAGCCCGCCGCCACCAGTATGCCATACCAGTGGACCGTCAGGCTGCCGATGCGGAACGCGATTTCGTGCACTGCGCGGAGACTAAGCCCCGCTGCTGGCAGCGTCGAGCGTGGGGAACAGACGAGGATTTCGGGAAGCTGTCCGCCGGGCGGCTTGGCACCGCGTGGGCGAACGCGTCTGCCTCATCCCGGCGGATCCACAGGGAAGCCCAGCTCGCGCAGGCGCTGAATTTTGTAGGTCAGCGCGCGGCGGCTGATGGCGAGGGTCTTGGCGGTTTCGGTGCGGTTGTAGTCGTGGCGCTTCAACGCCTGGAGGATCGCGTCGCGCTCGATTTCCTCCAGCCGCTGGGCGTCGGCAGGGGCGGGGGGCGGGAGCGGGGTTTCCGTGGCGCGGACGCGGGTGGGCAAATGCTCGGGCAACACCACGCCGCCGCGCGAGAGCAAGCCGGCCCGTTCCATCGCATTGCGCAACTCACGCACATTGCCGGGC
>JAYTIO010000536.1:0-4148 GCA_043731805.1 Pedosphaera sp.
CGCCGATGACGAGGTGGCCGTTGCGGAAGGCGACGCACTCGATGCTCGTGCCTTGGAAGTAACCGCATTGCTGCATCTTGAAACTCTCGTTCAGCACGGCGAGGAAGCCGCCGCCTTGGTAGCCGCCCTCGACGCCCGCGAACCACGGGTTCTTGGTCGGGCAGCCAAACGCACTGCTGCCCACGATGAACGTGCGGCCCTTGCCATCGCCTGCAACGGCTTCCATGCTCAGGCCGTTCGCGCGTTGCGGCGTGAGCCACGCGGACATCCAGGTGCCTTTCTCCAAGCGCCCGTCCGCCGGGTTCACGCGGAAGAGCACGGCGGTTTTGCTCGCGCCCTTGAAGCCGAAGCCGGGCGACTGCTGGAACACGCCGTCGAAGACTGCCGCGTCGAGCTTCTCGTTCACGCTCTTGGGGTCGCGCGTGCAAACGGAGTTGCCGCCGTCAGCGAAGAGGCTGAAGTAGATTTTCCCGTCCGCGCCCGCGCCGGCGAAGTGGCCGGTGGTGTCCGCCATCAAGCCGTTGCCACCAAATTTCTTGTCCACGAGCAGCTTCGGGTTGGGGTTCCAGATGGACCACAGCGGCTTGCCGTCGCGGTCAAACGCGCAGCCGTAAGGGTCTTTGTAAGGCTCCTTGCCCGTGTGGGTCATGCCGTAGCCCGTGACGGCGGCGACGCCCGTCTGCGGCGAGACGGTCATGCCGCCGGGGCGGTTATCGCCGTGCGAAGCCCAGGTCACGTCCCACTTCTGCTTGCCGTCGGGGCCGAAGCGAATCATGTGGCCCTTGGTCAGCACGACCAGGTCGCGGTTGCCGTCCACGGCGAAGTCCAGCGCGCCCGCCACGAAGACGCAGCTCAAGGCGCGGCTCGCATCGGACGACAGCGTGGCGACGAAACGTCCGGTGCCTTCCGCGCCCGCGAGCTTGAGCGTCCCAGGCGTATCGCCAAGCAGGAGCAAGTTGCCGCTCGCGTCGAGTTTGAGTTTGAGCAGCTTCGCGGCTCCCGGCCCAAACCGCGCGGCGCTCAACAGCCTCTGGCCGTCGAGCGAAAGGCGGACGAGGAAGCCGCAGATGGCCGGGTCGGCGGGCGGCTTGCCGCCTTTGGCCGGCTTCTTCGCGTCACCCGTGGGCGCGGGCTTGGGCGCGGCCTGGCCGAGCACAACGGGCTTGGCGCTGAGGGGTATGTCCACGGCATTCACCGCCAGCACGACGCTCTGGTCGTTGCCGATTTCCGCCGCGACGATTTGCTCCTCGCCCGCGCCGCCCAGCCACGAGGCGGTGATGAGCTTGAGTGACCCGGACTGGTTGGGTTCGGCGGCGAGGATGGCGAAGGAGGTCAGGGCAACTCCGGCGGTGATGAGGCTAGCTAGTTTCATGGGATTGGGAGACACGGAATAGCCGGGTGCTGCCCAGACTCACGGCAGCGAGAAGTAGTCCGGCCCTTGGTAGCGCCCGTCCGCGAGCTTGGCGATTTGCATGAGCACGTCGTTGACGAGGGTGCTGGCCCCGAAGCGGAAAAGGTCGGGCGTGAGCCAGTGGTCGCCGAGGGTTTCCTTCACCATCACGAGGTAGGCCAGCGCCTGTTTGCTGGTGCGGATGCCGCCGGCGGGCTTCATGCCGATGCGCACGCCGGTGGCGAAGAAGTGGTCGCGGATGGCTTCGAGCATGACGAGGGTGACGGGCATGGTGGCGGCGGGCGCGACCTTGCCGGTGCTGGTCTTGATGAAGTCCGCGCCGGCCTCCATCGCAAGCTGGCTGGCGAGGCGGACGTTGTCGTAGGTGACGAGTTCGCCGGTCTCGAAGATGACTTTGAGGTGCGCGGGGCCGCAGGCTTGCTTGGTCGCGGCGATTTCATCGTGGACCTTGGCGAGGTCGCCGGTGAGGAAGGCGCAGCGGTCAATGACCATGTCGATCTCGTCGGCTCCATCCGCCACGGCGCGACGCACCTCGGCGAGCTTCGTGGGCAAGGGATACTGGCCGCTGGGGAAACCGGTGGCGACGGCGGCAACCTTCACCAGTCCGTCCGCGCCGAGGAACTTGCGCGCGTGCCGGACCATGTTCGGATACACGCAGACGGCGGCGCAGGGCGGGACGGCGAAGCGCGGCTCGGCGGGCGAGAGGGCCTTGCGACAGAGGAAGGCGACTTTGCCGGGCGTGTCTTTGCCCTCGAGGGTGGTGAGGTCCATCATGCTCACGGCAAGCTTGAGGCCGACGAGCTTGGCGCTGGCCTTGATGCTGCGCTTGGTGAAGCTGGCGGCGCGTTCCTCGGCCATGATTTGGTCCACTGTCGGGACCAGCGGCGTGCGAAACGGGGTGGTGAACGCTTTCATGGTCGGAGGTTAGCGACGGGGCGGAAGCGGCTCCAAGCTCGAAATCCCTTTCGGAGCCTGTGACCCCAACGAAAAATCCCCGCCCGCTCGCGCGGACGGGGATTCCGAGAACGATTGGTGGCGGGTTACCTCTTCGCGGCCACGCCGAGTTCCTTGAGCTTGGCGGCGATGTCCGTGGCGTGGGTGGCGGGTTTCACCGCTTTGTCCACGAACAGGATTTTGCCGTCCTTGCCGATGTAGTAGGTCCAGCGGGAGGCCATGCCTTTTTCGTTCAGCACGCCCAGCGCCTTGGCCGTGTCCTTCTTCGGGTCGCTCAGGATGGGGTAGTCGAGTTCGAGGGATTTCGCGAAGGCGGTGTTGCCCTTCTCGCCGTCCGCCGCGTCCACGCTGGCGGTGAAGTAGGCCACGTCGAACTTGCGGAGGGCCGCGCCGTCCGCGCGCATGGCCTTGCACTCAGCCGTGCAACCGCCGGTGAAGGCTTTCGGGAACCACGCGATGACGACGGCTTGCTTGCCCTTGAAGTCGGCGAGGCTGTAGGTCTTGCCGTCGCTGCCCTGGAGTTTGAAGTCCGGGGCGGGATCGCCGGCTTTGAGTTCAGCGGCAACAGCGGCCAGGCCCGTGAGGGCGAGAGCGGCGACGATGGAGCTGAGGTGGAAGAGATTTTTCATGGTGAAGCTTTGGACGGCGGGAGGCCGGCAAGAGTTACTGGAGCTTGGCGAGCACTTCCTTCACGGCGGCGAAGTTGGGCAGATCCTTCACGGTCGCGGTCTGCTCGCTGTATTGAACGACCCCAGCCTTATCCACGACGAAGGCTGCGCGGGCGCTGACGGCACCGAAGCCGCCCAAGTCAGGCAGGAGCACGCCGTAAGCGGTGGCGGTCTGCTTGTTGAGATCGCTGGCGAGGGTGATGCCGATGTTGTGCTGCTTGGCCCAGGCTTCCTGCGCGAAGGGGCTGTCCACGCTGATGGCGATCACGTCGGCATTCAGGCCGGAATAGGCGGACAGGCCGGCGGTGATGTCGCACATCTCGGTGGTGCAGACGCCGGTGAAGGCGAGCGGGAAGAACAGGATGACGGTGTTCTTCTGGCCGAGGTTGGCGGCGAGCTTGACGTCGCTCACGCCAGCGGCGGTCTTGGACTTGAGGGAGAAATCCGGGGCTTTGGTTCCGACAGCGATGGGCATAGTTTTTTCTGGTTATGGGTTTGGCAAACGACGGGCGGACATATACGGCCCGGCTGCGGGGGTGTCAAACGGCGTTTCCATCGGCTCCTGTTCTAAATCGTAATCTTGCTCCACCCTTCTGCCAGGTCCGCATGCAGTCGGAGTCAGATAACCTCAGGACGCGGCAGGAGGATGGAATCTTTCTGTCTCCATCTTCCTGACTCCAGCTGGAGTTCCATGATGGAGGATAAAAAAATCTTGCCGCCTCCCCACTGCCGCCCACAATCACACGCACAATTCAGCGCCAGTCCAACCAACTCCACACCATCATGGGCCGCATCTACAACAACATCGTCGAGACCGTCGGTCACACGCCGCTCGTCCGCCTCAATCGCATCCCGGCCAGCCTCGGCGTGGACCCGGCCACCCAGATTCTGCTCAAGTGCGAGTTCTTCAACCCGCTGGGCAGCGTCAAAGACCGCATCGGCATGGCCATGATTGAAGCCGCCGAGCGCAACGGCACGCTGAACAAGGACACCATCATCATCGAGCCGACCAGCGGCAACACCGGCATCGCGCTCGCGTTCGTCGCCGCCGCCAAGGGCTACAAAATCATCCTCACCATGCCCGAGACGATGTCGCAGGAGCGGCGCGTGTTGCT
>JAYTIO010000537.1:0-2204 GCA_043731805.1 Pedosphaera sp.
TGTCTCCCTTGAGCTGCGCGTCCTGAAGGGCCAGGTCCATGCCGGTACCGATGCCGGACTGGGCGCGGGCTTCGAGGGCGTTGCGCTGGCCGGTCACGATCTTGTTCTGCTCGGTGTTGAGGGCGAGGCGCTTGTTGGGGTCTCCGCGCCCCTCCTTGTCCTTCTGCATTTCGAGGCGGTATTCGTCGTAGATGGCCTCCAGTCGGGCGGCGGTCGTGGCGTCCTCCAGCGCGTATCCCCTCTCTTGAAATTTGGAGATTCGGTTCTCGCTCTGGACTCTCGCCGTCTCGGTGGCGCGCTGCTCTGCCTCCAGACGTTTGTTGCGATCAATGTTGGCGGCCTCCATTTGGAGGGTGTTGATCTTGGCCGGGTCGGTCCTGCCTTTCCCCTTTGCTCCCTCAAGCCGGATCTCTTCGGCGATCCTGCCTAGTGCGATGTCGGCTTCCTTCTGGGTTCTGGCAAAACCCTCCTCCTTCAGATTGGCAATCATCAGTTCCGCATTCTGGCGAGTCTGCGCAGCTTCGATCTCGCGGTTCATCACGTCGATGTCCGCGGCGTTTTGGGATGCTCCAAGCTCGTAGTCCTTGCGCTTGGATTCGATATTGCGCGCCCGTTCAGCCTCCAGTTTGATGGCCGAGGAGTCCCCGCCCTCCCGGTCCACCTTGCGGGCTTCTGCGGAAAGGCGCGTGGATGTTCCTGGGGCGGCGTCGAGCCCGAGTCCCTCCTGTTTCTTTAGCGCTGCCTCGTGGGCCGCCTTGGCCTCCGCAAGCTGGCCTTCGGCTCCGGTGCGAAGGATCGAGTTGTCGGTTCCATAGAATCCATTCTCGCTAAGCGACTTCTCTCCGGTGGCCTTGATGGCATCGAGCTGAGCCTGCGCCTGATCCATCTTGGATTTCGTCCCCGTCACCTCATCTTTTGATGCGCCGGCCTCTTTAGAGAATTGCAAGCGCGCCGCCTCTCCAGTCGCGCCCATCTTGGCCCGACTGGAGTTTCGATTGAACTCGTCCATGGTCATCGCGGCCCGGTCTTCCGGATTGGCCTGCCCGAAGTCCTGCTGGAACTTCTGCTTCCTTGTATCCTCCTCGCGCTCCACCTGATCCCGAATGGCCTGCTGCGCCTCGTCGGACGGCGTAAGATCGCCCGTATTTCTTGAGGCTTCCGCGGCGGCGTTCTTGTCCGCGTGGTTCAGGTTTCGCTCCGCCTCCTGAATCCTGGCCTGCCCCTCGTTATATCCGCGGGCACCTGCTCTCGGCTCGGCGGCGGCTCTCGCGTTGTTTAGCTCGACCTGGGCTGCGAGCTGCTGCTCAAGGGCTGCGGTGAGGGCGTCGTGGTGCTGGGTCAGTGTTTTGACAGCCTGCGATTGCTTCTCGATCTTGCTGTTTGCCTCGTCATGGGCTTTCCGAAGATCGTCCATCGCCTTGGTGGCGCGCTCGGTGGCGGCCCGAAAGTTCAGATAGACCCCAACGCAGGTTCCGAGGACCGCCAGCAGCAGGCCGATGCCGGTTGCTGATGCCGCCACCCGCACCGCAATTCCAAGGTAGCCGATAGCTGTGGCGAGCCCGCCTGTAGCTCCGGTGGAGATGAGTGTTGCTGCCGTGAGGCTCTTGATGGCCGCAGAAAGCCCTAGCAGCCAGATGGAGACACTGACCGCCCCGAAGGCACTGGCAGCGGCCACAAGGGCCGTGAAGGCGTAGGCCAGCCCCTCTATGGTGGCGGTGGCGCGGTCGCTCTGGCCGACCATCTTTGCCAGCCCGCTTGCGGCACCAGAGAAGCCATTGAAAAGAATACCGAAGACTCCTGAGACTCGCTCCACCACTGGCGCGATGCCGTTCATGGCTGCTGTCCAGTTCTCGGTGTTCTTGATGTCGGACTCTGAGAACGGCGACCCGAACTTCTCCTGCAAATTTGCAGCCGCCGCCTCATAGGCTGCGTTCACCCCGTCGAGCGAGTCCTTCGCCTTGTCTGCCTGGCCGGAGAAGGTGCCCAGCGCCCCGGTGAGGGTGCTGAAGATCTGCCCGGCGCTGGCCCCGTTCTGCTGGAGCTGGTCGAGCTGGTCCGCGGTGCCCTGCGAGATGGCCCCGAGCTGCCGGAGCTTCTCGGATGCGCCCGCGATTGATCCGCCGGAGCGCAGGGTGTTGCTGAATTCCCCCACGGCGTCCGACATGGTAACGATGTCGCTGCCCGTCCCGGCTGCGGCGTCCGCC
>JAYTIO010000538.1:0-5710 GCA_043731805.1 Pedosphaera sp.
CCTCAGCGCGCCGTTTGAGTTTCCGAGGGTCCAGCGGCGCGCTGGGACAGACGCGCCCTACCCACGGCAGGAGAAGTCGTGCGTCCGGCACTATTTTAGATGCGTCCGGCAGAAGTTTAGGTGTGTCAGTGAGCCGGAGGAGCGAAAACTTCAGCCGGAGATAGCGCTGCTCCTGCCGGAGACGGGTCCACTTCAGTCGGACGACTAGCGGCTTCTGCCGGAGCGGGGTGGTTTTCTGGCCGATGGCCGGCCACTTTTGTCGGACGCACCTAGCTTTCAGCCTGCGCTGGGCAGCCGGGGGCACCCCTCGATAGTCTGTCACCGGGAATGCCCTTCCCTTCCGGGTGAGGTTTGAAAACCTCGCCTGGGGCCGACTCTCGCTCAACGGCACAGTCTTCATCTGCGCTAATCATCCAATGTTTTTACGCGCTAGTTTCGCAAGGGATGCAATCGGAAGCCAAACCCGCTGTCAAGGAGCATTTGCCGGAACATCTGCCGGGGGCGCGGCCCGCCGGCCGCAGCGTAATTCCATTTCGAAATGAGCTTCGGTGGCTTGGCCAGGGCTGCGCCGCGCGGCTCCTCCCTCTCCCTTCCTCGGCGGAGGGGAGCGGGCCGGGGTGAGGGGTTGCGCGCGACGGCGTGGGTAGCCCCACCCCTCCTCCGGCCTGCGGCCACCTGCTCCCCTCCGCTGCGGAAGGGAGCAGGCGCGCCCGCGCCGGTGCGCCTCACCGCCCGCGCGGCTGGGCGGCCATGTGGGCCTTGATCCGGTCGTCGAGTTCCTGCGCGGGGTTGTAGCCCGCCCGGCGCAGTTTGGTGTGGAGGGCGGCGACTTCGATGAGCCGCGCCAAGTCGCGCCCGGGCCGGACGGGGATGGTGACGTGGGGGATGGGGATGCCGAGGACTTCCTGAAACTCTTCCTCCATGCCGAGCCGTTCCACGTCCTTCACTTCGTCCCAGAGCTTGAGCGTGACGATGAGGTCAATGCGCTTCTCCTGCCGGATGCTCTTGGCCCCGAACATGGCCGCCACGTTCACGATGCCGATGCCGCGAATCTCCATGTGGTTGCGCGTCAACTCGGAGCTGGTGCCGATGACATCGCGCCCGTCCACGAGCATCACCTTGGTGATGTCGTCGGCCACCAGGCTGTAGCCGCGCTCGATGAGGGCGAGGATGCTCTCGCTCTTGCCGATGCCGCTCTCGCCCCGGATGAGGACGCCCACGCCGTGGATGTCCACCATGCTGCCCATCTCGCTGGCGCGCGGGGCGAAGAGTTGCTCGAGCGCGAGCGTGGCGAGGTTGATGAACTTCATCGTGATGAGCGATGACTTCAGGAGGGGGATGCCCTTCGCCTCGGCGGCGCGCAGGCAATCGCGGTCGGGCGGCAGGTCGCGGCAGAAGACGACGCACGGCAGCGGGTAGCTGAAGAGGCTCGCGTAGCGCTGCTGCCGCTCGGCCCGGGGCAACGTCTGGAGATACGTCACCTCGGCGTGGCCCATCACCTGCACGCGGTGGCGCGCGAAGTATTTGGTGTGCCCGGCCAGCGCGAGGCCGGGGCGGTTCACCGTGGGTTCGCGGATGCGGCGCCGGAGGCCGGCCGCCCCGCCCAGGAGGTGGAGGTCCAGCTTGGCGGAGTGGTCCAGGTAGAAGCGCTGGACGGTGATGGTTTCGCGGGTCATGGCGGGGCGATGAACGGGGCGGGCAGGGTGGGGGCGCGGCGGGCTTCTGCCAAGGGCGCAATGGCAACTGTAGGAGCCGACGGGCGGAGGCTGGTAGCGGGCTGCCTCATTCGCGATAGGTTCATTCGCCCCGCCTCACTCGTCATCGGTTCACGCCTCCGCACGTCGGCTCCTACAGGCCCGCCCGTTGGTCGAACTTCGCTGCGAGCGTGAAGTCCTTTTCCGTCAGGCCACCCGCGTCGTGCGTGGTCAGCCCCAGCGTCACCTTGTTCCAGCGGATGTCGATGTCCGGGTGATGCCATGCCTGCTCCGCCGCTTTCGCGACCGCGTTGACGAACTTCATCGCGAGGAGGAAGTCCTTGAACTCGAAGGTGCGGGTGATGACCGACGCCTTGCGCCGCCACTGCGGGACGGTGGGGAGCGCGGCCTTAATCTGAGCAGGGGTGAGCTGAGTCATGGCGCACGATGCCCCCAATCCCCCCCGCCGGTCACGCGGAAATCCGCCGCACTACCCAGCCCGCCGCCGCGAAGCCGAACGTCCCCGTCACGAAGGTCGCCGCGCCGTAGCCCCACTCGCAGTTCAGCCGGGGCGGCACACTCCCCGGCCCCGCCGCCGCGCACGCGGGCGGCTCCGGCAGCACTGGCGCTTCGGGCGAGAAGACCGCGGCCACGGCCAGCTTCTGCCCCGGTGGCGGAAACCCGTGCTCCTGCCGCAGCCGCTTGCGCACCTCGGCCAGCAAGCGGTCATGCGTCGCATCGGCCAAGTCCGCCACCCGCACCGCCGTCGCGTCTAGCCGCCCGCCCGCCGCCCCGCACGTGATGGCCGGCAGGCCCCGCGCGCGGCACAGGGCGAGGAGCCGGCACTTGTTCCCCAGGGCATCAATCGCGTCCACCACGTAAGTGAAATCCGGGGCCAGGAGCCGCTGCGCGCTGTGCTCGGTGAAGAACTCCGGCACCGCCGTGACCCGGCACTCGGGGTTGATGAGCCGCACCCGCTCGGCCATCACGGCCACCTTCGCGCGGCCCACCGTGCCCTCGAGCGCGTGGAGCTGGCGGTTCACATTCGTCACGCAGACTTCATCCAGGTCAATGAGCGTCAACGCGCCGACCCCCGACCGCGCCAGCGCCTCGACCGTCCACGAGCCAACGCCGCCGAGGCCCACGACGCAGACATGCGCCGCGCGGAGCCGGGCTAGGCCAGCTTGGGAGACCAACCGGGCGATCCCGCCAAAGCGCGCGTCGCTCATTCCCGGCGCTGGTTCAGTTTGCACTCCAGGCACTCGGCGATGCCCAGCTCGTGGAGTTTTTCCAACGCGCGTTGGAAGAAAGCAGCCTTGGCTTCCGCACTGGCGTCCCCGCCACCGGGGGCGGCGGTCAGTTTCTTCGCCTTCGCAATCAGGTCGGCGCGTTCCTTCGCCAGCGTCTGCGCCCGCTGGGCGGCGGCGGGGCGGTCGAAGTATTTGCGGCCTTCAATCCACGTCTGCTCGCACACGGTGTCGTAGGCGAGCGGGGCGTGGGACCAGAGGGCGAAGTCCGCGTCCTTGCCGGGTTCGAGCGAGCCGACCCATTGGTCCACGCCCAACTGCCGGGCCGGGTTCAGGGTCACAAATTTGAGCGCCTCGACCTCGCTGGTGCCGCCGTATTTCACGGCCTTCGCGGCTTCGAGATACAGGCGGCGGGCCAACTCGGAGGAGTCGGAGTTGAAGGAGACGTTCACGCCGCGCGCGTGCATCAGGCTGCCCGCGTAAGGGATCGCGTCCCACACCTCGAACTTGTAGCCCCACCAGTCCGTGAAGCAGGAGCCGCCCGCGCCGTGCCGGGCGATTTCATCGGCGACCTTGTAGCCCTCGAGCACGTGCTGGAGCGTCGCCACCCGCACGCCGAAGCGCTCGCAGACGCGGAGGAAGGCGATGATTTCGTCGCCGCGATAGCTGTGGCAATGGATGAGCCGGGTGCCGTTGAGAATCTCGCCGAGCGCCTCCAGCTCGAGGTTCGTGCGCGGGGGCACGCCGCCCTTGCGCGCGTAGTCGGCCCACGCGTCGAGATACTGGCGGGCGGCGGTGAAGCGGTTCTCGTAGAAGGTCGGCACGCCCATGCGGGACTGCGGGAAACGGGTGGTGTTCTTGTCGCCCCAGTTGGACTGCTTCACGTTTTCGCCGAGCGCGAACTTGATGCCCGCCGGGGCGTTCGTGAACTTCAGCCCCTCCGGCCCCGCGCCGAAGCGCAGCTTGATGACGCTGTTCTGGCCGCCGATGGGATTGGCCGAGCCGTGCAGCAGGTTCGCCATCGTCAGGCCGCCCGCGAGTTGCTGATACAAGTTCTCCGTCTCCGAGTTCACCACGTCGGCGATGCGGACCATCGCGGTGGAGGGCAAGGAGCCTTCGTTGACGCCGCCGAGAATCGCCGTGTGGCTGTGGCAATCAATGAGGCCGGGCGTGAGGTGCTGGCCGGTGGCGTCGATGACGAGCGTGTCGGCACTCAACTGCGCTTTGAAGTAACCGACCTGCTGCACCTTGCCGCCGACGATGAGCACGTTGGCATTGGTCAGCGTGCCTTGCGGGCCGCACGTCCAGACGGTGGCGTTCTGGATGAGCACGGACTTCGGAGAAGCGAGCGGACCGCGCGAGGCGTTGGGCGGCTGCGCGATGCGCTGCTTCTGGAGCGCGGTGAGTTCGGCTTTCTTGGTGTCCGCCGGCTTCGTGTCCTTGGCCTCGGCCTTCGGCTCGGCGGGCTTGGTGGACGGAGCTTTTGCGACGACTGGCGGCGGCGGCTGCGGCTCGAAGAGCACGCCGTCAATCCACACCTGCTTCACCTTCGCTTCGGGGTCGAAGTAGCCCGCGCCCTCGACCACGGTGAGGTTCGCAAGCTTCCCCTTCTCGATGGTGCCGAGCCGGTCCACCACGCCGCAGAGCTTCGCCGGCACGGTGGTCAGCGCGGCCAAGGCATCGCGCTCGGAGAGGCCCCGGTCCAGCGCGAGGCGGAGGTTCTTGCGGAAGACTTTCCGGTCCCCGAGCGCGTGCGTGGTGAGCGCGACTTCGAGGCCCTGCTGGCGCAGCATCGCCGCGTTCTCCGGGGCCCAGTCCCAGTGCCGCAACTGGTCGAGTGACACGTCCAGCCAGTCGTCTTCATCGGGCAGCTTCGGCGCGGAGGGCAAGTTCAGCGGCATGATGAACGGCGCGTTCACGGTCTTCATCAAGTCCGGCCGCCGCCACTCGTGGCCGCTGGCGACCACGGCGAAGTTCAGCCCCAGCTCGCGCGCGAGCTGCCCGGCGCGCGCACACATCAGCACGCTGCCCGGCTCGAAGACGAAGGTGGTCTGCTGGTTCAGGACGAGCGCGTCGAGCGCGGGGTTGAGGTCGGGGCGCTTGCGGGCCGTGGGCTTGGCACGGTAATCGGCCTGGTCCAGCACGTAGTGGCGCGCGTCGGCGAAGGCCTGGCGCACCACGGCCAGCGTGCCCATGAGCGACTTGGGATAAACCTCCTGCGACTCGAACGCGATGTGCTGGTGCGTGTCCGCGCGGAGAATGGCCTCGTTCGGCGGCGCGTCGCTCAGGTTCACAAACGCGCTGGAGCCACGGAGGATGCCCTTGTTCGGCACGACGTTGCCGGCGGTGAAGCCCAGCTCGCGGAGCGTCTCCAGGGTCTTCGCGTTCGGCGTGTAGCCGGCGGCCACGCGCGCCTGCGGCGAGACGCTGGTGACTTCGTAGCCCGCGCCGGGCTGGAGCCGGACCTTCTCCTGGCTCTCGACGCCGAGGAAGTTGACCCCGCTGGTGAGGCCGCCAATCGGGTCAACATGGGTGGTCGCGACCGGGGCGTTCGTGCCGGTGATGCTGAGGTAAGGGTCAATGAAACCGGCGTAGATGACGGTGTTGCTGGCGTTCCAAATGCGCGCGTCCGCCGGCGGCTTCACGTCACGCCCGACCGCTTCGATAAGGCCATCGCGGAGGACGACGGTGGCGTTGTTCCAGTGATTGCTCGGGTTGACGTGGACCGTCGCGCCCACGAGCGCGTGGACGCCGGGCGCGAGCGGGCGG
>JAYTIO010000539.1:0-2969 GCA_043731805.1 Pedosphaera sp.
TCACGCATAATGCGCGCGCCATGAAGAGGTCCAGCTTCGCATGGTCAAAGTAAACCGCCACGTTCCCCGCCGCCGCCAGCAGGCTCAGATACGCGCCCAGCAGCAGGTAGCTCCCGGCGGGTTGCAGCAGCCGTTGGCCTTCCAGCCGCGCCACGTTCACCGAGTAGCGCCCGGGGAGGAATTGCAGGAAGAACAGGAAGCCGAAGAAGGCCGCCATCATCGGCAACGAGCCCCGCACGGCGACGGCGGCGGCGGGGTTGATGGTCTGGCTCCAAACCAGCCAGGCGCCCAGTCCCTGCAAGCCCAACAGCACAACGCAAAACGCTGGCACCAGCCAGCGCTCGAACTGCTCGCGGGCCCGGCGCGCGGGGAAGGCTTCCGCGTCCGTGGCCTCGAAAAGGGTGGTGCTGCGGGCGGCCTTGGCGAGTTCGTCCAGTTCGAGCTTCTCCAGCTTCTCGCGGGCCTCCATCCGCATCTGGAAGTAGCTGAACAGCGCGACCAGAAAGCCCAACCCGAGGAAGACGCTGACCACCTCGTCGGTGAGCGACGCCGTCGAGCGCGCGATGGCCGTGCCCAGGCCGGCGGCGGCGAGGGCGATGAGGAGGTTGACCAGCCCGGTAGGTTTCAAGTTGCGGTCCATCGGTTCAACTCAGCTCACGGTCTTCAAACAACATCAGCGCGACGGCCAGCGACGCGCCCAAATAGCCGACCACATACCCGGTGGCCTTCCCCACGTAGCCCCAGACCCCCGGAATCGCGTGCGACCGGGTGCCCTCAATCGCATCCGCCAGCCAGAATAACTGCCAGTTCGGGAGCACCGTGTGGCACACCGTCGCCCACCACGAACCCGCCTCCGCCCGCTTGCCAAACAGGTGATCACTCATCAGCCCGAGCAGGAAAAACGCCGTGCAGATGACCAGCGTCGGCACCGTGTCGTAGCGCGTCGAGCACGCCAGCGCCAAGCCAGCGAGGAGCAGCAGCGCCAGCAGCACCAGCACGCACGCGGGCAGGAGCCGCCAGTCCACGATATACATCCCCGCCTCCGTCGCGCCAGGGCGCTTCAGCTCGATGAAGAAGGCCAGCGTGATGAACGCAATGGTCGTCAGCACCGTGACGAACAGCACCGCGTCCGACACAAACGGTCGGCGCAGAAAGTAGTTGGTGAACCCAGCCAGCACGTAAGCCAGAGCCACGGCCCCGTAATATATTCCCGTCCCGACCAAGTCCGCCTCGCCGTAAGCATCAAAGGCCATTCGACTCGCCAGCAGCGTGGCCAGCGTGTTCACGTAAGCCAGCACCACCAGCGCCGCCGCCAGCCCGCAGTATTTGGCCAGGAGAAATTTCGCGCGCCCGACCGGCTTGGCCAGCACCGCCAGCGCCGTCCCCGTGCGAATCTCGTGCGCCACCGAGGCCGACGCGCTCAGGACCGCCACGAACAACCCGATCATGAGCATCACCGCCAGCGCGCTGTCCTTCACCATCTTGCCGTCCTCGCCCATGGCGAAGTAAGGCACCGCCGCCAGGAACACGATGAACAGCGAAGACAGGGTCGTGAGCAGCAAGAAGATCGGCTGCCGGACCAGTTCCATGAAAGCGTTCGCCGCGATGGTGTTGAACTGTCGCATTCGTTGTGTTGCGGCGGGATAATACGGACGGGCCGCGACTTGGCAACCCTCCGATGCAGATTCTGTGCCGTGCCCCTCGACACTCCCTCGAGGGCGCGGCCCCGGAGGGGCGCATGAATCATCGTCCTTCCAACGGGGTGTTCATGCGCCCCGCTGGGGCGCGGCCGGGTTGGCTGGCTGACCGGTGGGTGCGCCTCGCCCTGCGGTCGAGGCTGCCCACCGGCTACCCTCACTGGCCCCGCTGGGGCCGGGAAGCGTCCCAACCCAGTCCCCCATTCCACCAAAACAGCGGGGGAACCGCCGCTGTGATTCCTCGCTGTTTTCGGTGGCATGGATGGCGGGGTTATCAGCCACAACGATGCCCTGGCATGAGGACGTTTCCCTTCAACGCAGAGACGCAGAGGACGCAGAGTTGCGCAGAGAGGCGACCGGCGAAGGCCACCCAAGGGTGAACGCTGTCGGCTGGGTCCAGCTCTGCGTTCCTCTGCGTGCTCTGCGTCTCTGCGTTAAAGGGCACGCCACCTTCAACTGCCTCGTGCCGGATTAGTGCAAGTGAGTGCAGGTAAGTGGTTTCACCCGCTGACCGGCTCGTTCAACTGCGGAATCTAGGGTAAAAGCTGGTGCGGGCGGTAGTCGCCGTTCTCCCTCCCCCTGGCCGGGAGAGGGGTTCACGCAGGCCGCGTTGCGAGCCACCGAGGCGTGCGGTTGGTCTGTAGAGCGCCGAAGCGCTTCCCTCTCCCAGCGGGACAGGGCCAGGGTGAGGGAGAAAAGCCCCGGCACCCCGCAGTTTCCCTCCCGCCAGCAGTTCCCGTCAGCCAGTAGCCGCGTTCACCCCGCCAGCGCTGCGTCCATGCGGGCCAGCACGCGGTCGCGACCGAGCACTTCGAGCAGGTGGTAGAGGCTCGGGCCGCTGGGCCGGCCCGTGCAGGCGAAGCGCGCGGGATGCACGAGCACGCCGTTCTTCACGCCGAGCGACTTGGCCGTCTCCTTCAGCGTGGCTTCCAGGTTCGCCGCAGTGAACTCGGGGAGACCCGCGTAGGCGGCACGCAGCTTCGCGAGCCGCTCACGGGCCTCGCTGGTCAGGGCAGCCTTCGCCTCCGCGTCCAGTTCGACCTGGTCAGTGAAGTAGAAGCCGCCGTAGCCCGGCAGCTCGGTGAAGACGCGGAGCTTGCCCATGCAGGTGTCCAGCGCGGCCCGCACGTAGGCGGTGGGGAACCTGTTCGTGTCCACGCCGGCGCGCGCGAGGGCGTGGACGGCCAGCTCGTAGAAGCGGTCCGGGGCCATCGCGCGGAGGTATTCGCCGTTCATCCACTTGAGCTTCTCGTGGTCGAAGCGCGCGTTGCT
>JAYTIO010000540.1:0-10862 GCA_043731805.1 Pedosphaera sp.
ATCGAACAACATTTGTCGTCTGCACGCTATTCGTCCCCTGGGAGTTAACAATTGCGCCACCCCTCGGCGTGCCGGACTGAGTGGCGTTGGGTTCCGCGCTCAGGCCCACTGCGACTGCACAGAAGGCCACCCAAAGTGAGAAAAGCACCCGAAAGAAAAATCGGCGTGAAAGGTCAATCCACATATAACATCTCGTTCGCCATCAGCAACGCCTGCGCGTATTGCTGCCAGCGCGTCACTTCGCCGGTCGCGGGCTTGCGCAGGAAGGCCAGCGCGGCGGCGGTCTCCGCGCTCTCGGGGTGGCGACCGTAGAGGAGTTGATACGCGCGGTGAATGCTGGCGGCGTCGGACTCGCTCGCGTCCGTCGTCACGCGCTCGGCCAGCACCTTCGCGCGCGCCAGCATGAACGGGCTGTTCAGCATGAAAAGCTTCTGCGTCGGCGTGGTGGTGGCGGAGCGTTTCTCGGCGTGGACGTTCGCGTCCGGGTAGTCGAACTGCATCAGCAGGTCGTTCAGCTTCAGCCGGCTGATGCGCGCGTGGACGGTGCGGCGCAGGTTCTTCGCGTCGTCGAGTTCGAGCGACTTGCCGCCCGACAAGTCGAGTTCGCCCGTCACCGCCAGCACGCTGTCACGCCACTGCTCGATGGAGAGGCGGCGACGGTTCATGCGCCAGAGCGATTCGTTCGCCACGTCGGCAGCGGCCTTCTTCACGTCCTCGCGCGAGCCTTGGCGGTAAGTGGCAGAGAGCACCAACTCGCGCACGAGCGCCTTCACGGACCAACCGCTCGCCATGAATCGCACCGCGAGGTCGTCGAGCAACTCCGGGTGCGTGGGCGTCATGCCCGAGTGGCCGAAGTTGCTCGCCGTCGCGACGAGCGGCTTGCTGAAGAGCACGCCCCAGACGCGGTTGACCATCACGCGCGCGGTGAGCGGATTGTCGCGACTGGCGATGGCCTCGGCGAGTTCGCGGCGACCGCTGCCGTCGGCGAAGGGCTTCGGCTCGCCCGTGGAAAGCACTTTCAGAAAACTACGTTCGGCGACCGCGCCTTTCAGCTCCGGGTTGCCGCGCAGGAAGATGCTCAGGTTCTGCGCCGTCCCTTCCTCGACCATGTGGACGGCGTCGGCGGGCATCTTGTCGGCCGGCACCTTGCCCTCGACGATTTTGCCATCGGCGGTCTTGTTGACCATCTTCACGCTCGCGAAGACGCCGGCCAGCGCGTAGTAGTCGCGCTGGGTGATGGGCTCGAACTTGTGGTCGTGGCAGCGCGCGCAGGCGACTGTGAGCCCGAGCGTCGCGCGCGTCACGGTGTCCACGCGGTCCTCCCATTCGTCAGCCATCACCTCGATGCGGCCGCGGTTGTAATACTTCGGGCCGAGTCCGAGAAAGCCGAGCGCCGCCAAGTCACCGGGCTTCGCTGTCGGGAACTTGTCCGCCGCGAGCTGAAACTGGATGAACTGGTCGTAAGGCAGGTCGCGGTTGAACGCGCCCATCACCCACTCACGGTAGAGGTGGGCGTTCGCGTAAAACATCGTCGAGTCGTTGCCGACTTGGTGCGCCTGGTCCTCCGCGTAACGCGCCAGCGGCAGCCACACGCTCGCCATCCGCTCGCCAAATCGCGGCGACGCCAGCAACCGCTCCACGAGTTGCTCGTAGGCATCCGCGCGCTTGTCAGCGACGAAGGCCGCGACCTCTTCCGGCGTCGCGGGCAAGCCGGTCAAATCCAGCGTCAGCCGGCGAATCAACGTCCGCCGCTCCGACTCGGGCGAGGGCGAGAGCTTCTTCTGCTCCAGCCGCGCGAGGATGAAGTAATCCACCGGCTTGCGCGGCCACTTGGAGCTCTTCACGGCGGGCCGTGCCTGAGCCTGCGGGATTTTGAACGACCAGAATTGCCGCTCCGTGTTCCAGTCAATCGATTCGGCGGCCTTCGGCGCAGCCGCAGCCACGTCTGCGGCGCAAGCCTCTCTGCGCGGGCCCCATACGATCAGCAAGCCGACACCAACCCAAACCACGGCGGCGACGCTGGGCAGTCGGAAAGGTGTGTGTGACGAACGGTATTCCATTTGCAGTGGCTTGATTGACGCACGGACGGTTCCGGCCAATCAGGAAATTCCAATTCCGAGATCGAAGAAGGTTTGCAGAGCCTTGAATATTTCCATTTGCGGAATGTCTTTCGCTTATGGAATTCGCATTGCGCCGACCGGGCACCAATGGATTTCGTCGCAGCCGCGTCGCCAAGCGCGCGGCGACGGAATTGCAGGTGCCAGCGTTGGAGCGTGGCCTCGCCGTGCTGGAACTGGTCGCGCATCGGCCGGAGGGATTGACCCTGACGGAGATCAACGAAGCGCTGAAGCTCTCCTCGGCCTCGGGCTTTCGCATCGCAACTGCGCTGGAGGAACTCGGATATGTCCAGCGGGATGCCACCACCAAGCGGTTCCGGCTCACGCACAAGCTCCTGCTGCTGGGCCAACCCCGTCCCGCCGGACGCAGTTTGGTCGCAGCGGGCTTGGAACCGATGCGCCGCGTGCTCCACGAGACAGGTGAAACCACACAGCTCTGTTGCCTTGCGGGGGACGCGTGCGTCATTCTCGAGCAACTGCCCTCGCTGTATCCATTTAAGTATTTCGTGGACCTAGGTTCGCGCGCTCCGCTGCACTGCGCGGCACCCGGCAAGGCCATGCTTGCCTTCCTCCCTCCCTCCGACCTCGCTCGGTTGCTGGAGGCGATGCGTCTGGAAAAGCACACGGACAACACCCTTACCTCTCGGAAAGCGCTCTTGGCCGAACTCGACCGCACTCGCACGTCGGGCTACGCGGTGGATCACGGCGAGCACTTCGAGGCTATCCACTGCGTCGCCGCGCCTGTGCTGGATCGGCACGCACACGCAGTGGCGGCAATCACGATTGCTGGGCCGAAGGAACGGATTCCCAAGGAGCGCTTTGCCGAACTGGGCAAGCTGATGATTGAGGCCGCCAATGCGACGGCCCAAGAATTTTCTCACTAGAAACCAACCCAACTATGAAAACGCAACTACGCATCCTTCTCGCCGCCGGTTTGTGCCTGCTTGCCGCTGCCTGCCAGAAATCCGCCGAGGCCCCGAAACCCAGCAGCCCAACGCCTCCCGCCCCCGCCAAGAAAGGCACCATCGGCGTCACGCTGCTCACGCTGCAAAACCCGTTCTTCAAAGTCATCGGCGACAGCATCACCGCCGAGGCCGCGAAGCATGGTTACGACACCATCGTCCTCAGCGCCGACACCGACGTCGCGCGCCAGGCCAACCACGTGAAGGACTTCATCGTGAAGAAATGCGTCGCCATCGTCCTGAGCCCGTGCGAGTCGCGCTCCATCGTGCCGGTCATTCAGGAGGCCAACGCCGCCGGCATCCCCGTGCTCACCGTGGACATCCCGTGCAACGAGCCCGGCGTGAAGCTCCTCACCCAGGTCGCGACTGACAACTACGGCGGCGGCAAGGAAGCGGGCCGCGCGATGATTGAGGCGCTCGGCACGGCGGGCGGCAAGGTGGCGATTCTCCACTTCAAACAAGCCGAGTCATGCCGCCTCCGCGTGAACGGCTTCCGCGAAGTCATTGACGCCCACAACGCTTTTCCCGGCGCGAAAATTGACCTCGTCATGGAGCTCGACGGTGGGGGCGCGAAGGACGTTGGTTACAAAGCCGCCGAGGACGCGCTTCAAGCGCACGGCGACCTGCGCGGCATCTTCGCCATCAACGACCCCTCCGCCCTCGGCGCGCGCGCGGCCATCGAGAAGGCCGGCAAGACGGCGCAGATTGTCATCGTCGGTTTCGACGGCCAGCCCGAGGGCAAGCAAGCCATCAAGGACGGAAAGATTTACGCCGACCCGATTCAGTTCCCCGACAAGATGGGCATCGAAATCGTCCGCGCCATTGTGAAGCACTCCAAAGGCGAGGACGTGCCGAAGGAGTTGCTCATCCCGACCAGCCTGTATCGGAAAGCGGATGCGATGAAGGATGCGGAGTTGAAGTAATCCCACATTCAGCAACATGGGCGCTCAAAATTTCCTTCACGAACTCGTCGGCTCGATGTCGCAAGGTGCCGCGGGCAACCCGACCGTCGCGATGGTAGAGGCGGCGTTCCAGCATCACGGCCTGCACTGGCGTTACGTGAATATGGAGGTGCTGCCCGCCGGACTCGCCGACGCCGTGCGCGGCGCACGCGCGATGGGCTTCCGTGGCTTCAACCTCTCCATGCCGCACAAGGTCGCCGTCATCCCGCTCCTCGACGGCCTCGGCGAATCCGCCATGCTCATCGGCGCGGTCAACTGCGTCGTCCGGCGCGGCGAGCAACTCATCGGCGAGAACACGGACGGCAAAGGATTTCTTAAATCGCTGCAAGAAATCTGCGACCCGCGCGGAAAGAACATCGTGATGTTCGGAGCCGGTGGCGCAGCCCGAGCCGTGGCCGTGGAAATCGGCCTCGTCGGCGGGAAGCACATCACCGTCGTCAACCGCAGTGAGCCGCGCGGTCGCGAACTCGTGGAGACACTGCGCTTCAATCCCGAGACGCTCGATGCGGAATTTGTTTCGTGGCACGGCGACTACACTCTCCCTGCTGGCACGGACATCGTCATCAACGCCACCTCCATCGGTCTCTACGACGCCGATGCGCGGCTCGCGTTGAACTTGGATTCCCTCAAGCCGAACATGGTCGTGGCCGACGTGGTCTTCAGTCCGCCGCAGACGCGTCTGCTCCGCGACGCCGCCGCGCGCGGCTGCCGCACGCTCGACGGCCTCGGCATGCTCGTGAACCAAGGCGTGATCGGCGTGCAGTATTGGACCAGCGTGAATCCCGACCCCGCCGCGATGCGCCGTGCGTTGGAATCCGTGATGGGACTTTGAGTAAACACACGAACTATTTATGAAACACACCGCGTCACTTCTCGTCGTCGGGCTCGCCCTCGTCTTCTCCGTTCACGCCGGCCCCGGCGAGAAGACCCGCACCGTCGCATCGCAGCCGAGCTGGATTCTCGCCACGCCGCAAGTCGAGCTGGCGCTCACGCAATTCGGCGGGCACATGGCGCCCGTCACGTTCTTCCGCGATTCCAAACAACCCGTGCAGCCCTACCACATCAGCCCGTGGCAAGGGGAGAAACACGCCTACCCCGTGCCCGTGCTCGTGCCGTTGCGCGGCGACTTCTTCTGCCTGCCCTTCGGCGGCAACGGCGACGCGGTCAACGGCGAGAAACACCCGCCGCACGGCGAGACTGCGGGTTCGCTCTGGAAACACGTCGCGACGAAGAAGACCGGCGACGTGACCACGCTCACGGCTACGCTGGAAACGAAAGTTCGCCCCGGCAAAGTGACCAAGGAGCTTTCACTCGTGGAAGGGCAGAACGTCGTTTACTCCCGCCACCTCATCGAAGGCTTCGCCGGCAAGACGCCCCTCGGCCACCACGCCACGCTCGCGATGCCGGAGAAGGACGGCGCGTTCCGCATCGCCACGAGTCCGTGCAAGTTCGGCATGGTCGCGCCCGGCCTCTTCAGCGACCCGAAGCAGGCCGAATATCAGGCGCTGCAAATCGGCGCGCGGTTCACTGATCTCCACAAAGTGCCGGTCGCGTGGAAGGGCGCGCCCGACACCGACCTCGCTTCGCTCCCCGCGCGCAAAGGTCACGCGGATTTGTTCATGCTCTTCAACGAACCGACTGGTCCCGCGTGGGTCACCGCCACGCGCGGCGATGAAGGTTGGGTGTGGTTCGCGCTCAAAGATCCGGCGGTTTTGAACGGCACGCTCTTCTGGCTCGAGAACCACGGGCGTCACGGCCTGCCGTGGTTTGGGCGCAACAACTGCGTCGGCATCGAGGACATCACCGGCCACTGGGCCGACGGCCTCGCGGCGTCGGTGAGTCCGAATCTGCTCACGAAGGAAGGCATCCCGACGACCATCGAATTGAGCGCCACGCGCCCGACCGCGGTGAACTACATCCAAGGCGTCGTGCGCGTGCCTGCGGGTTTCGTGGAAGTGAAGACAATCGAGTTCGCGCCCGGCCAAGTGACGTTCGTCTCCACGACCGGACAGCGCGTGACCGCGCCCGTGCGCCATGAGTTTCTGAAGGCGGGCAAGCTGTAGAATGACGCCGTCGCCCCAGTCGTTCTCACGCTTCCTCGCCGCCTACGGCATGGTCTTCGTGCTGGCGCTCCTCTGCGCGTTCTTCAGCTTCGCGACTTACACCGAGCAGCACCCCAGCGGCGCAGACGCGGCACGCCAGCTCGCCAGAAGCATCACAACTCAGATCGGCAACTCCCCGCGCGTCCTCATCGTCGTGCCGAACCAATCGGGCGCGGACGCGTTCGCAACCGCACTCCATACCGCGCTCACGAGTGCCGGTGCGACCGTCATCGCCACCGTGAAGGGAGAACCCAAGGACGCCCGCGCCGCGCTCCAAACCGCCGCGGCCGCCGGCAAACTCGACGCCATCGCCTGCACGCAAGCGAGCGCTGGCTGGCTGGTGTTCAACGACCTCGCCACCGACTTCCCCGCGCTCGGCTCACCGCGCGTCGTGCAGCCGCAGACCTACCGCTGGCCGAACTTCCTCAAACGCGACAACCTCCTCAACATCGCCAATCAAATCGCTGTCATCGCCATCGTCGCCATCGGCATGACGCTGGTCATCATCGGCGGCGGCATTGACCTCTCCGTCGGCAGCCTCATCGCGCTTGCGGCGGTGCTGGCGGCGCTCTTCATACGCGACTTCGCGGGCGCGCAGCAGGCCAGCGCGTTCGGCATGGTGCTCGCGTGCGCAGCCGCCATTCTCATCGCGGGCGCAGCCGGCGCGGCCAACGGCGCGATGGTCACGGTCTTTCACCTCCCGCCCTTCATTGTCACGCTCGCCATGATGCTCGTCGCCAGCGGTGCGGCGTATCTGTTGACCCATGGACAATCGGTCTATCAAGTGCCCGACTCCTTCGTCTGGCTCGGGCGCGGCGCGGACTGGTTCGGTCTGCCGAACGCCGTCCTGCTCATGGCGCTGCTCTACCTTGCCGCGCACCTCGTCATGTCGCGCACCCTGCTGGGCCGCTGGATTTACGCCGTCGGCGGGAACCGGCAGGCCGCGCGTTTCTCCGGCGTCCCGGTGCGACGCGTGTTGTTCCTCAGCTACGTCGTCAGCGGCCTACTCGCGGGCCTCGGCGGCGTCGTGCTGGCCTCGCAGCTCAAGAGCGGTTCGCCGACCTTTGGGCAGATGTATGAGCTTTACGTCATCGCGGCGGTGGTGGTCGGCGGCGCGAGCCTGAACGGCGGCAAGGGCCGGATGTTCGGCACGCTCATCGGCGCGCTCATCATCGCCGTCATCCAAAACGGCATGAACCTGATGAACGTCGAAAGCTACACGCAGAAAGTCGTCCTCGGCCTCGTCATACTCGGGGCCGTGCTACTCGATTTGTTGCGCCATCGCGGCTGGCGGCTGCAACTCTCGGCGACAGAATGAATCTTGGTATGATGCGAATCCTCAACGGCCTCGGCTCGGGACTGCTTTTCACTTGCCTAGCCTTACTTGCCACCGCGCTCTCCACGCTGTCAGCCAACGCCGCCGCGCCCACGCCTGCTCAAGTCGAGTTTTTCGAGAAGAACATCCGCCCTGTCCTCGCCGCCGAGTGCTACGAGTGCCATTCCTCCGCGAAGAAAAAGTCCGGCCTCGTCCTCGACACCCGCGAGGGCCTGCTCAAAGGCGGCGAGTCCGGCCCGGCCATCGTCCCCGGCCAGCCCGACTCCAGCCTGCTGCTCCAAGCCATCCGCCACACTCACCCGACGCTGAAGATGCCCAAGGTGGGTGCGAAGCTCGACGCCCGCATCCTCGCGAACTTCGCCGAGTGGATTCGCCAAGGCGCGCCCGACCCGCGCGTTGGCCCGTCCACTCCGTCCGCCACGTCCAGCCAGTCCACCTGGACCGACACCCTCGCCTTCCGCCGCCAATGGTGGAGCTTCCAACCGCTCTCCAAGCCCGCCGTCCCCACCCCGACGAACTCCACCTGGAGCACGAACGCCATTGACCGCTTTCTCCTCGCGCAGATGGAGTCGCACAACCTCGCCCCCGGCCCCGACGCCGACCCGCGCACGCTGATTCGCCGACTCACGTTTGCGCTGACCGGCCTGCCGCCGAAGCCCGAGGACGTCGAAGCGTTCGTCCGCGCTTCCCAAATCGGCAGTCGGCAATCGGCAATCGCCAATGCCACCGACTCGCTTCTCTCCTCCCCCGCCTTCGCCGAACGCTGGTCCCGCCACTGGCTCGACCTCGTCCGTTACGCCGAGACGCACGGCTCCGAGAGCGACCCTGAAATCCCCCAAGCCTGGCGCTACCGCGACTACGTCATCCGCGCGTTCGCTGCCGATGTCCCCGCCGACCAATTCATCCGCGAACACATCGCCGGAGACTTGCTTCCCCCCGCGCAGACGCGCTGGAACAAAGCCGACTCGCTCAACGAATCCCGCCTCGGCCTCGCGCACTTCCGCCTCGTCGAACACGGCTTCCAGCCCGTGGACACACTCGACGACCAGGTGAAGGCGGTGGACAGCCAGATTGACGTGCTCGCAAAAGCCTTTCAGGGCCTGACCATCTCCTGCGCCCGGTGCCACGACCACAAGTTCGACCCCATCAGCCAGCGCGACTACTACGCCCTCTACGGCATCCTCGCCGCCGCCCGCCCCGCGCAGGTGCAACTCGACGCGCCGGAAATCCTGAACAAAAACCGCCCCGAACTCCTCGCCCTGAAATCCCAAATCAAGTCCGCCCTCGCAGACAGTTGGCGCGACGCCATCCCGCAACTCATCACTCAACTCACGCGCGGCTCCACCGCCGACCCCCAACTCGCCGCCCTCCACCAGCGCGTCGCTGAAGCAGAGAAGTCACTTGCAGCCCTCGAAGGCGAAGCCCGGGTGAATGCGCTCAACGCCCGTGCCGGCGGCTTCCAGCCGCCGCCCACCGCACCCAACACACCCGCGCGACGGCTGGAAGCCGCCAGCACGCCCCAACCCATCGCCCGCTGGTCCTTCGACAAAGACACCCGCGACCAGCTCGGCTCCCTCCACGGCGAACTTCTCGGCGGCGCAACCCTCCGCAACGGCCGCCTCATCCTCGACGGCAATTCCGCCCACCTCCGCACCGCCCCGCTCGCCCGCGAGTTGCGCGAGAAAACCCTCGAAGTCTGGGTCGCGCTCGCCAACCTCGACCAGTCCGGCGGCGGCGTGCTCACCGTCGAGACCAGCAGCGGCAGCGTCTTCGACGCCATCGTCTTCGCCGAACGCGACGCGCGGAAGTGGGTCAACGGCAGCGACAATTTCCGTCGCTCGCGCGCCCTCGACGGCGTGACCGAGACCTCGAAGCCCGGCGAACTCATCCACCTCGCCGTCAGCTATCGCGCCGACGGCACCATCGCCTTCTTCCGCAACGGCGCGCCCTACGCCGCCCCCTACCGCCCCGACGCCCCGCTCGCCGTCTTCCCCGCCGACGCCCGCGTGCTGCTGGGCCGTCGCCACACCGGCGGCGGACGCGCCTTCCTCGCCGGCGAGATTGATGAAGCCCGCCTCTACGACCGCGCGCTCACACCGGAGGAAATCGCCGCGTCCTTCCGCGCCGGCCCCGTCGGCGTCAGCCCCGAGGACATCGCCAAGGCCATGACGCCCGAGCAAAAGGCGAAGCACGCCACCCACACCGCCGAGTTGAAAACCGCCCGCGCCGCGCTTGCTGCCAAAGCTCCCTCCGCCACCGAAGACGCCCTCGCCGCCGCGCTCAAAGACGCGCAAGCCAACCTCGCCAACCCGCTGCACGCCTGGGCGAAGTTGCACAAGCTGGACGGCCCCGCCTTCACCACCGGCTGGGCTGACACGACGAAGGGATGGCGCAACGCTCTCATCGCCGCCCGCGACCACAACGCGCAGTTCACCAACGCCTGGGACTTGGCCAAACCCACCGACGCCGCCCAGTGGTTTCGCGAAGGCAACGCCCTTGGTAGGGACGCGCTGCCGCGCGTCCTCCCCGGCGACTTCACCCTCGAACCCGACGGCGACCGCGTGGTGAAAGGCATCCTCCCCGCCGCCGTTTCCACCCACCTCCTCTCCGAGAAACACGGCGGCCTGCTCACCTCCCCGCGCTTCCGCATCACCACCGACAGCATCAGCGTCCGTGCCGCTGGCGGCAAAGGCGCGATGGTCCGCGTCATCGTGGACAACTACCCGCTCGGCTCGAACCCCATTTTCCCGAAGGCCGAACTCACGCGCGAGGAGCCCGGCTGGGTGCGCATGGACACCGCCTATCGCAAAGGCTCGTGGGCCTACCTCGAATTCGGCACCGCCGACGATCTCACGCGCAAGCTCGGCAAGAGCAGCGACGCAGCAGGCCGCTCGTGGTTCAGCGCCGAGCGCGTCCTCTTCCACGACAAGGACACGCCACGCGAAGAACCGCTCGCCGCCGCACCACTGCTTGATGCTGTCGCTTCACCCAAGTCTGCCGCCGAACTCGCAGCGCGCTATGAACGCACCCTTCGCGCCGCGCTCGACGCTTGGGGACGCAACTCGTTGACCGCCGAGCAAACTACCTTCCTCGACTACTTTCTCCGCCGCAGCCTGCTGCCGACTTCTCTCAAGTCGCTGCCGAAGGTCGCCCCGCTCGTCGCCGAGTATCGTCGCCTCGAAAGCGAAATCACCGCGCCCCGCCGCGCGCCCGGCGTCATCGCAGGCACCGCCTTCGACTCCCCGCTCCTCACTCGCGGCGACCACACCAAACCCGCCGACCCCATCCCGCGTGGCTACTTGGAAGTCTTGCACCGTCCGAGTCCACCACCCCAGACCCTCCTCCCGCCCCCTACCGCCCCGACGCCCCGCTCGCCGTCTTCC
>JAYTIO010000541.1:0-11288 GCA_043731805.1 Pedosphaera sp.
AACTCGCCCGCCGCTCGACCATCCGGACGCTCCGGTTTCTCTGAGCGCGGACTGCGTTCCCCCCTCTCCCAGCGGGAGAGGGCCGGGGTGAGGGAGAGATGCTCCGAACTCACAATCGGGTGGCAAATCGTCGAGCCGCGCCGGTGAGATTTCGGCTGCGGGAGGCCAGTCTTTGGGCAAGGGATGGAGGTTGAAGCAATTGAGGGGGGTGTGTTCGTGCCGCGCGGCCATTTCGACGTGCCCATTATGGCTTCCCAAGTGCCGCGCCAGCCCCTTTTTGTGCCCGGCTGGCCTGCCTACGTGCCGGGGACGGCTCTTTTGGGACCGGGGGGGTATTCCTACGGCGTAGAGGTGCCTCCCCGGTGCGTAGGAGCACACCCCGGGTCCGTAGGCGGACTCCCCCGGCACGTAGGCGTGCTCCCGACATCCGTAGGCGTTGTCCCCCGGCACGTAGGAGGCGGGGCGTGGGTCGTAGGCGGGCAGGCGAGGTTCGTCGGCCTGTGACTGGGGCACGGCGGTGAAAGAGGGCGGGTTGTAGGGATGCGCGCCGAGGGTGAAGGCGGGGCCGTTCTCCCTCTCCCCGGCCCTCTCCCGCTGGGAGAGGGGGAAACGCAGGCCGTGGGTCGTGAAACCGGGCCGTTCAGGGGGTCGAGGAGCGGTCGAGCTGGCTCCCTCTCCCAGCGGGAGAGGGCTGGGGTGAGGGAGAGCGGCACCGCTTGCCTTCACCGCCACCTCAGCACGCAGGAACTCCCGCACCTTCTCCGCGTCATGCACCCACACCGTTCGGTCATCGAGCTTGCCCGCGAGCGTGGGCGCAGCCACAGCGCTGACTTCGACCGTCGCCTCGGCCACCGCGCCGCTGATGAGTTCGCGCACACGCAGCTTCCACGCACCGGCCGGGGCGTTGAGCGGCACGCGCCACGCGGTTTGGAAGACCGGCGTGGCCGCTCGGAAGACGTTCAGCCACTGCCGACCGCTGGCGTCGCGCAAGGTGATTTCCAGGGGGAAGGCCGCGTCCATCGGCTGCCCGGCGGCGTTCGCCACGGCGGTTTGGAAGTTCAAGTCCGTCCCCGCCGCCAGCTTCGCCGACGCCTTCAGCGCCACGCGGTCAATCGGCGCGGGCAGGAACGCGAACACCTTGCCCGGCAGATGCCGCAGGTCCGCCTGCAACGTCATCCACTCGCCGTCGGTCTTCACCGGGACCGGGCGCATCTCCAGCACGTCGTAGCAGACCGGCGGGCGACGCGGGAAGCGGAGCGTCGGCTGGTCGGGCGCTTGATAGAGCGTCTTGTGACTACCCGTGAACTTTGTCGGCGCGAAGTTCGGCAGCACCATGTATTCGCCCTGCCCGCGCCGCAGCCAGTCGGGGCCGACAATGAGGTTGTGCTCGGCGGCGGGCTTGATTTTCTTCGGCAGGAATTCGCGCAGCAGCTTCGTCATCTCCTCGGACTGGTCCCAGACCATCTCCGTCTCGAAATCCACGTAGCGCGGGAACGCGCCGCCGAGCTTGTCATCGAACTCGTCCAACTCGGAGTCGAGCCGCGTCACGCCTTCGACGGGCAGCTTGCTGGAACGCTCGACGACGACGGTCTTGCCGGCGGCGACCAGGCGCTTGAGCGCGGCGAGAATCTCCGGCGACGCCTCGTCCTCGTAAGCATAGCCGGGCGCGAAGATGACTTCGTAGTCGAGCCCCTTGCCCTCGCGGAGCTGCCGGTCGTAGAGGAAGTCCGCCGGGAAGCCCGCGCGCAAACACGCTACCCACAGGCCCTCGGCGGCGTAGTTCAGCTTGTTGACCTTGCGCGAGACGAGGTGCGCCGACTCGCGCGAGTAGAGCACCGCGACCTTCTTGTAGCCCCGGTCCAGCGACGCGAAGAAATCTCCGTAAGGCGTGAGCAACGCGCCGGCAAGGTCGCGCACGGTGTCGCGGTGGTCGTGCGGGTGCGGCGCGATGGGATTGAAGGCGAGGGTGAAGTAGTTCACGCCGTCGAGCTTCTGCGAAAGCCCGGCGATGGTCTGCCGGAAGAGGTGCTGCCCATAAAGCCCGCCCGCGCCGAAGTCGTGAATCTGCGTCCAGACCGGCAGCCCATCGCGCACACGCATCACGTCGGCAAGCATCGGCGCGAACACCGGGCGGTCGCCGACGCCGCCGTCCTTGTAGGAAACCGTCGCGGCTACATCCAGGGAGCCGAAGACATCTTCCGCCGTGCCGTTGGCCGCGATGTTCCCGCCGTTGCTGCCCCACGCGCGATACTGCGTCCAGTTCTTCGAGCGTGGCGCGACGGCCTTCACCGCGCCGCCCATGCGCTCGGAGAACATCCGCCAGTCGCTGTCCTGGTGGTCGGCCCAGGTGCGGAACTTCGCCAGGTCCTCGTAGCGCCGCTGGCCCAGCGGGCGACCCACGAAGCGGTCGAGCGCCTTCGTCGCGTCCGCGCTGGTCATGCCCGGATGCTTGGCGCGGTAAGCCATCTCCTGGCCCTTGAAGAACATCGCCACCACCGAGCGCGGCGCGTCGTTCTCGCCGGAGTCGTAGAACTCGTCATAGAGGCACACGCCGCGGAAGGCCGGGCTGTGGCGCAAGGCGGCGGCTTCGAGGCTCGCGTAGCGTTCGCAGGCGTCGAGGATTTGCGGGTCGCGCGGCAGCATCGCGTCGTGCTGGGTGAAGATGTTTTCGTAGAACGCGAGGTTCTTGCGCACGGCGGCGTTGAGGAAACGGTCGCGTCCGCTCGGCTGGTAAAAACTCTCCCACGGCCCCAGCTCGGGGCGCTCGCGGACGACTTGCTCAAGGTCCAGCCCGTGCCGGTGGACGCGGCTCAGGTCGTAATCCATCCCCATGAACGCGTTGTAGCCCGTCGCAACAATCTCCGCCGCCAGCTCCTCCGCATCGCGCCCGGACTTGACCACATACGAGTAGCCCACCGGTCCCGGTCCGGTGCCGATGACGTTGTATTTGCCGTTGAGCAGATTGACGAAGTGCGTGCGCGGCTCCGGCTCGACCAGCTCCAACGTCAGCGGCGCGGCAGCGTGCGGACCGGCCTTGGCCTCGACGCGATACTTGCCCGCCGCGAGCGAGAGTGTCTGCGCGGCGGCGAGTTGGAGGATGAACGTGTGCCGCTGGGAAACGGCCGGGGCCTTCTCGCGCAACACGCTGATGCGCGTGCCGCGCTCGTCCACCAAGTCCACTTCCAGCGGCGTGCCGGCGGCGAGTGGTTGCTTGGTCAACACCGCGAGGCCAAGCCAGAACGCTTCGCCCCGGAAGAACGCGTCGCGCCCGCGCTGCGTGAACAAGCCCACGCCCACGGGCTTCGCGGGCGCGATGGAAATCCACTGCTCGGCGAAGAGCGGTCGCCCCGCTGCCGGTTGCACGCCCAACCTCAGCCGATACACACCGGCGGTCGCGGCGGGCAAGGTGACTTGCACCGCGCCGTCCGTGCCCGGCTGCGTCTTCAAGTCCTGCCAGTCCTTGCCGCCGTAAGCCTGCAACTGCGCGAGCGGCGCGGCACCCGCCAGCGGGTTCTGCGGCGAGTTCGCCTCCACGTCCTTCGCAGCGGCTTCGACGGCGGCCTTCGTGTGCTGGACCAACAGCTCGACCGCTGGCAGCAGGGCTTTCGCGGCCTCGGCGAGCTTCTCGGCTTCGACCGTCAGGGGCTTCGCGGCGGCGAGGGCGCGCTTGGCGTCGTCAAGGTCGCCGCCCATCGGGTCGGTCACGGGCGGTGCGGCGGCGAGGACGCGCTCGACGCGGTCGAAGTTAGCCTTCGCGTCGGCGAGCGGCTTGGCGGTGGTGGCGAGCGCGGCCTGTGCGGAGCGGAGTGACTGCGTGGCAGTGTCGGCTGACTTTTTCGCGTCATCGGCTGACTTGGTGGCGTCGGCGAAGAGCTTCGCGGCCTTCGTGGCGGCTTCCTTCAGCGTGGCGTCGGTGGGCTTGGCAGATGCAGCCTTCGCGGCGCGCTCGGATTCCTTCTTCGCATCGGCAGCAGCTTTGGTGCCATCGGCCAAGGCTTTGTTGGCCGTGTCAGATGCGAGCACGGCGGCATCGGCAGCCTTCTTTGCCACGTCCGCGGCTTGCGTCGCCTCGGTCACGCGCAACTGCGCCGCAGCGCGGGCGGTGGCTTCATCCGCGGCCTTGAACTTCACCGGCTCGACGGCGCGGGCGGCGGCGGCTTCCTTGGCCTTCGCAGCGGTCGCCGCTTGCTCGGCTTGCGCGGCCTTGCCCTGCGCGAGTTGGAGCGAACGTGCGGCGGCGTTCGCGGCGGCGCGGGCTTTGTTCTCCGCCTGGTTCGCCATGTGCGCGGGCGTGGCATCGAGTGCGCGCACGCGGGCGTTCACCGTCGCGCCGGGCACGAAGTGGCGGCCCGCCAGCTCCACGACCACCGCGCGTTGCGCCCCGACCGCCGGGTCCGGGATGTCCACGCGCAGCGCCTAGAACGGCAGCGCGGCAGTCGTGAGCGGCAGCGACGGGCCGGGCTTCGTGATGAGGAACTCGAACGGGTCGCGGCGCGGATAGAGGATGAGTTGCTGCACGCTGCCGCCTTGCCACACGAGCTGCTCGACACCCGTGATGACGGCCTTCGAACCGGCGTCGCCGACAATGGGGAAACCGTGCAACGGCACCTCGATGAGGTTGGCTTGCACGCGCAACCCCTCGATGGTCTGCCCGCCGCCCGCGCCCGCCGTGACGCCCGCCGCGCCGAGATGAAAGGTGAGGCCGACGGGGTGAACGAGGTAGCCCTTGCCGTCGGCGTTGGCGGGAAGCCAGAGCGTGAGCGGGGCGAACTTGTCGAAGACCGGCAGCAGTTCGAGCGCGCTGTCCTTCTCGCCGGGGCGCTTGGGGGCGGACTTCTCGGCGTTGCCGCTGTCGCGCAACGTGAGGTTCGGCAGCGGCGTGAGGCGCATCGTCATCGGCAGGTCGGCCTCGTCGGGGTTCGCGAGGTAGGCGCGCAAGGTGACGGGGTAGCACTTGAGTTTCACCACGCCACCGGCCACGACCAACTCGGGGCTCTTGCTGCTGACGGAGCCATCGGCGGCGACGGTGAAGACGTGATTGCCCGGCCAAAGCGTGTGGTCGCCGGGCTTCAAGTCCGGCCGCGCGACGGGCAGGCGGTCAATGTATTTGCCCTGATAGTAGCGCTCGAAAACCGGCTGGCCATCCAGCAGGACGTTCCGCGCCCAGCCCGTGTAATCCACGCCAATCTTCTTCATCTCCACGCCGCGCGCGGTGGAGATGGGGTTGGTGATGGGCCGCTGCTTCTCGAGTTTGTCGAGGGTGGTGTCCGGCTGGTCGTGCGGAACGAGGCGGAGCTCGACGGTGGCGGCGGAGAGGGAAAGCGAGACAGCGAAAAGGGCGAGGACGCAGAGCGGGAAACGTTCAACGTTCAACTTACAACGTTGAACGTTCAAAGTGGTTCCGCTCGGACGCGCCGGTGACGAACTAGCGTCGGCTGAACGTTGAACGTTGAACGTTGAACGTTTCCGGCACTCCGGCCCGCGTCATTCGTCATTCGCAAGTCATCATTCATCATTTCAGTGCGTGTAGGCAAACAGCAGCCAGTTGGTCATCCACTGATACATCGTCTCGCGCTGGCGGTTGTCGCCGCCGTGGCCGATGCCTTCGCCGATGGGGTTCGAGGCGCTCGGGGGCGCGCTGATTTCCCAGCCGCAGCCGTCATCGTTCGGGCTGAAGAAGACGCCGGGGCGGCCCTGGCAGAGGAAGTATTGCCAGGTGCGGTTCTCGAAGTTCGCCTCGCCCGGCCACGGGGTGGCGTAAACCATCTTGAAACTGTCCGCCACGAACGGGTCGTCCTTCAGCAGCATCCGGGGCTCCGCGCCGAGAATCATCTTCGTCACCTCGGGCCGCACGCTGTCGGCGAAGGGGCTGCCGCGCAGGTAGCAGTCATCGAGCAGCAGCGTGCCGCCGCGCTCCAGCCAGCGCGCGAGGTTCTCGGTCTCTTTCTCGTTGAAGCTCCAGCGCCCGTGCGACGTGAGGTAAAGCACCGTGTGCTCGAACAGCTCGTCGCTGCCCACGTCCAGCCCGTCGGTGCGCGTGTAGATGGGCAGCTCGGTGCGCTTGCCAATCTGATACATCATGTAGGGAATGGCCGTTGGGTCGGTGTTCCAATCCACGCCGGGCATGGCGGGCTTCACGCTGCGAACGCAGAGCTTGTTGCGCGCGTCCTTGTCGTCGTCGGCCCCGCGCTTGCGGGCTTCGTCGGCGGAGAGTTCGGTGCGGTTGAGCTGCCCGGCGCGCTCGGCCCAGCTTGCAGCGTGCGTCGAGAAGGTCAGGGCGATGAGGAGGGAAGTGATTAGTAAATAGTGATTAGTGATTAGTGAGTTGTAGGGCCGATTCAGACTGGCGATGGGCTCTGAACGTCGCCGACTAATTGCTAAACACTGATTGCTAGTTACTTTCGGGCTCTCGGTTTTCATCACTTCGCTCCACTAAGCAGGTTGAAATAATCCGCCACCGCGTCCGCGCCGCTGCCGGGCCACGGCTCTTGGCCGGCGCGCACCTTCAAAGTCTGCTTGTCCACGGCCAGTTTCTTCTCGGTCCGCACGGTTTTCTCCGGTTCGACTAGCAGGTCGGTGGCGCGCTTCACCTTCGCCAGACCGCCGAGCAGCGACGCCGCTCCGAACCCGAACTGCTGCTCCACAAAGCCCGACAAGTCCGGCCGCACCACGACGATTTCCACCGGCAACGACTTGCCCACGCCCGGCCCGGTCTCGGAGTTGTTGTCCTTCGCCGTGATGACGAGCGTGACGCGGTCGCCGGGCTGGAGCGGCGGCGTCAGGCCCTTGAACATCTCGGCGAAGCGGCCCTTCGCAAGGTCGCGCGCGGGCTCGATGCGACGCGGCACCGCGCCTTCGCGCGTGGGCCGGCCCAGCAGCGCGTCCACCGTGTCAATGCGGTAGTCGAGGTTCACTTCCGCCACGCCGTAGTCATCCTCGGCGACCCAATCGAGGGCGAAGTTCGCGGCCTCTTCGGCGAGCACGACGAGCTGGCGGTTCTTGAGTTGCACGCGAACGGTCGGCGGTTCATCGCGCTGCACGGACAGCTCGAAGCTCACGGGCCGTTCCATCTCGAAACCCTTGCCCAGCGCGCCGGTGATGCGGATGACGGCGCGGTCGGGTTTGGCGAGCGTGAAGCTGAAATGGCCGAAGCGCCCGCTCACGGCGAGCGCCTGTTTCGAGCCATCGGCCCACTCGACGTAACACAGCTCAGGATGCAGGTCCGTCGTCGCGGCGAAGCTCACCAGCGCCGCCGTGCCCGCAAGGCCCGCGACGCGCGGCAATCGCCCCGTGAGCGTGCGCGCGGGCTGGCCGGTGTAGGCGGGCGGGGCCAGCTCGTAGTTGATGGCGCTGACCTCGGGCAGGTCGTCCACCATCACGCGATGCGCGCGCGAGCGGCGGCCGCCATACTCGAACTCGTAGGTGAACGAGTCGGCCGCCTGCGCGAGGTCGAAGACGGCCTGCTGCTCGCGCAACGTGAGCGTCGTCGTCACGGTCTGCTTGGTCTTCAAGTCCGTCCGCAGCAGCCGCACCTCGGGCCGACGCGCGCCGAGGGCCTGCACGGACAACTTCACCGGACGCCCGCGCACCACGGCGAGGTCGCCGGGTTGCACGCGGAGTTCCACCGGGAAGAGCGTGTCGAGCACGCTGGCGTAGGCGTCGCGCAAGCGGCGGGCGCGCTCGTTCACGGCGGCGCTGGCAAAGACGAGGCAGAGCAAGCTGGCGAGCGCCACGGCTCCCGCGCCAGCGAGCGCGCGCTTGGCGCGGGTTAGGTCAACGAGGCGGTGAAGCTGGAGTTCCGTCAGCCGCCCGGTGGTCTGGGCGAGCAGCACGGCGACGAACTCGGCGGAGTAACCGAGCTTCTTCCCCGCCGCCTGCGACGCGGTGACTTCCTCGCCAAGCTGGAGCGAGCCGATGATTTGGTTGTCGAGCTGGCCGTGCAGCGACTCGATGACGTGGGCCTCGTCGGCGATGCGGACGCGTTGGCACAACGGCTTCACCAGCCACCACAGTCCAGCGATGGAGCCAGTGCCGACCGCGAGCACGAAGAGAATCACCAACGGCCACGCGGGCAAGCGCAGCGCCCAGTCGAGCGCGAACCACGCGAGCAACGCGCCCGGCCCCGCCAGCACCGCGCGCCCCAACCCGTGCAGCACGGCCCAGCGCTTGCGGAACCGCCCGAAGGCAGCGACCGCAGCGCGCAGGGCGGCGTGGGTGGTGGGGAGGTCAGGGGTCATGGGCGGGTGGGAGAGTGGTAGAGCGAGAGAGCGGCGGGTGCAAGTCGCTCGCCGGCCAACCAGACACCACGTTGCACGCCTTCTCCCTTCCTCGGAGGAGGGGAGAGGGTGGCTGCAGGCCGAATGAGGGGTGGGGCTACCAACGCCGACGCACGCAACCCCTCACCCCAGCCCTCTCCCCTCATCCGATGAAGGGAGAGGGGGAAGAAGGGCGTTGCGGCTACGAACCATCGTTTTTGTCGAAGCAACGATTTCTCCCTCACCCCAGCCCTCTCCCGCTGGGAGAGGGAGCCAGTTCGACCGCCGCTCGAGCATTCGAGTGCGTTCGTGTTGTCGAGCGCGGACTGCCATTCTCCCTCTCCCAGCGGGAGAGGGCCGAGGTGAGGGAGAACGGCTGCGAACGCACCACGGCAAATCCCAACGGGATTGAAGTCAGCGACGGGACGCGCGGGACGTGCGAGGAGCGCGGCGTTCACGCCGCAGCAGGCTACGATTGGCGCAGCGCGTCCGAACGTCCACGGAGCCACGCACGTTTCTGCGGCCTGAAGGCCGCGCTCCCCGCGCTCCCCATTCGGCATTCGGCATTCGGCATTCGGCATTCCGTTCATACCATCCCCCTCCGTTTCCGCAGCCAGCAGTCGAGGCACACCAGCCCAATCATCAGCGCCATCGTCAGCGGGAGGTTCCAGACGGCGACCACGGCGGTCTCGGAGACGCGGCGGGGCGTGAGGTCGAGGGCTTTTACCAGTGCCTCGCCGTCGCTGGGGCGGAAGGCGCGGCCGCCGGTGGCTTGGGCGAAATCCGTCATCGCGCCGACGTTGGCGCGCGGGTCGTCCAGCTCTTCGAGGCCGGTGCCGGCGGTGATTTTCTCGGTCACGGTCTTGTCCTTGTGGGTGACGGCGACCTGCCAATCGCCGGGCTCGTCGAGGGCGAGTTCGTATTCGTAGAGGCCGGGCGTGTCGCGGCCATCGCGGGGGAAGTAGAGCGTCACGCGGCCCGTGGGGCTGGTTACTTTCACGCGCACGTCCGCGCCGCGCACGGGCTGATAGACCGTGTCCACGAGGCGCGTCGAGAGCGTGAGCGGGCGGCCCACGGTGGCGGAGGATTGCTGGCGGAGCACCTGCGGGCGGTCCGGCTCGACGCGCGGGTCGGGCGCGAGCAGGCGCACGGCGTTGCCCCAGAACTTGCGGAAGTAATCCTCGCCCACCGCCGGGCGCATCAGCTCCCAGCGCCACGTCGTGTCCATCGCGAGGCCGAGCACCTGGCCTTTGCCGACGCTCTGCATGGCGATGACCGGCAGCGGGCCGTCATTCAAATCGCGCACGGCCAGCAGGCTCGCGCCGGGCTTGACCTTACCCACACGATTGCAGCCGTCGAGCGTCGGCAGGTCGAACCACGCCTCGCGGTTCGCCGCCGGTTCCGCTTCGAGCAACATCAGCGGATGGCTCAAGCCGGCGGTGGTGGGCGTGATTTTGAACGGCTTGCCCACCTGCGGTTCAGTGGTCGCCTCGATGACGAACGGCGCGAGGCGGGCGAGCGCGGAGTCCTGATATTGGCCGGCGGCATAGACGTTGCGCCCGCCGAGCGTGACCAACCCGCCGCCGCGCCGGCTCACGAAATCGGCGAGCCATTGCATTTTCGTCTCGGAGGTGTCGCCGCCCTCGCGGAAGTAGGCGCGCGGGATGTCGCCGAGAATGATGACATCGTATTTGTGCAAGTCGGCCTCGGCGCCGGGCAGGCCGTCGCCGGCGTTCTTGTGCTGAAGCGCGCCTTGGGCATACCAGCCGCCCTTGGGCAACATCGTGAGCGTCGAGAGGTCCACGACGGGGTCGCGCGCCAGCCACTGGCCGAGAAGTTTCCGTTCGTCGCGGGGCACGTCGAGGTAGAGGACGCGAATCTTCGCGTTGAGCACGCTGACGCGGTGCTCGGCGATTTGCAGGCTCTGGCTCACGGCGTTCTTCACGCCGTCCACGACGACGCGATACGTGCGGTCGCCTTCGCGCTCGGGCTTGATGACGAAGGAAATCTCCACCGGCTCCTTACCGAGGTGGACGTTCTCGCGCGTGGCCAATGGCTCGGGCCGGCCTTCTTCCATGAGCCGGGCAGTCACGACCTGCTCGCCGAGGTCGTGCGCGGAGAGCGTCGCGCCGAGACGCAACTCGTCGCCGAGGCGGACGTAGCCGGGGGCGTTGGAGATTTTAACGCGGGCAAGTTTCGGCGCGTTGGTCGAGCCGAAGACGACAGGGAAGACCGGCAGGCGACGCGCGGCCAGCATCGGCGCGAGCAACTCGCCACGGTTGCCGGCGGTGTCGTTGCCATCGGTGAGCAGGACGACGGCGCGGAGGTCGTTCTCGCGGCGGGCGGCTTCGGCGAGGGCGTCAATGAGGCGCGTGGGCCGGGCGGGTTCGGCGTTGGGCGCGTCGGGTTCGAGCCGCCAGTTGAAGTTGTAGCGGACGAGGTCGGCCTTCTCCGCGAGCGCACTGAGCGGGCCGCTGGCGAAGTCGCGCGCGGCGGCGAGGCGGGTTTTCCCGTCGGCGTCCTGCAAGCCCATGCTGGCGGAAGTGTCCGTGAGCACGGCGATGGTCGGGCGGAGGTTGCGGTCGAGTTTCAGGCGGAGTTCCAACTGGCAGAGCATGAGCAGGAGGAGCGCGACGCCCGCGAGCCGGATGGCGGCGAGGCCGAGGCGCAAACGCCAGGTCATGACATTGTGCGGGAGGAAGTTCAGCCCGGCCACGAGCACGCCGACCACAATGAGCAGGCCCACCGCCCACGCCGGCAACGGAGCCGCCGCACGCCACAGCCACTCCGTCACCCGCTCAATGGAGCCGGGGGCGTCGAGGCCGAGGAGGTGGAGGAAGGACACCTTACGGAGAGGAGATGGGAGATAGGAGATGGGAGATGGGGGAGGTGCGGAAGGGGCGCTTCGGGAAGAGTAGGGGCACTGGGCTGAAGGGCGTGCCCGAAAGCGGCGCTGAAGCCGCCGTAGTCCAGACGCTGGCGCGAGGCCCGGCACCCTCGACCTCGCGAAGCGTCTGGACTGCGGCGGCTTCA
>JAYTIO010000542.1:0-1644 GCA_043731805.1 Pedosphaera sp.
GTTGTTGGTGACGCCGATCTCCAGCTTCTCACACTGGGCGGCCAATGTCCTGGGTGGCCCCACGGTTTGCCTCGCCCCGCCCTTGCAAACCCAGCGCACTGAGCCGGCGATCAGGCGCGTGGACGTGCGCGGAAAGTTGTTACCGCACTGGCTCGCCGCAGGCCGGCAAGGCATAGGGCTACAGCCGGTGAACGCGGCCCTCGACGGCGTGGATTTGTCCGGCCGGGCGAGCCCCGAGTGGATTCAGCCGATGTCGTCTAACCAATGAATTCCGTGCCGCAACGCGTTTGGCGCATCGTCCACTCGGAAGCCTCCCTCGGCTGGGGCGGGCAGGAGCGGCGCGTGCTGGCCGAACTGCTGGGCTTCGCGGGTCGCGGGCACGCGGTTGGTTTGGTGGCTCCGGCCCGCGCGAGGATTTTTAGCGAAGCGGTTCAGCAGGACTGGCCCCGGACCACGTTGGCAGAACCGCGCTGGGCGTTTCCCTTCGCCGTGGTCCGCACCGCGCGGTGGCTGCGGGCGTTCCGGGCGGACGTGGTGAACACTCACAGCTCGCGCGACGGCTGGATCGTGGGGCTGGCGGCGCGGCTGGCGCGCACGCCGTTGCTGCTGCGCTCGCGCCACATTGACGTGGACTACCCGCACCGCTGGATTAGCCGCCATGCCTTCACCACGCTGGCGGATCAGGTGCTCACGACGAGCGGCAAGATCACGGAGCACCTGCGCACCCGCTTCGCACTGCCCGCCGAGCACGTCACTACGGTGCCCACGGGCATTGACCTGGGGCGTTTTCATCCCGGAGCGACGCCGGCCGTGCTGCCTAGTCCCGCTGGCGAGGGGCAGTGGCCCACGGTGGGGATGGTCTCGGTGCTGCGCTCGTGGAAAGGACACGCGAGCTTCTGTGCGGCCGCGCGGCGGCTGCGAGAAGGGGGCCGAAAAATCCGGTTCGTCGTGGTGGGGGGCGGGGCCCCGGTGGCGAATTTTCAAGCCATGGCGCGGGCGGCTGGGGCCGAACACCACGTCACCTTCATCGGCCATCGCGAGGACGTGCCGGAAGTGCTCCGAAGCTTGGCCGTGCTGGTGATTCCCTCGACGCGGCACGAGGGCATTCCGCAAATCGGCCTGCAAGCGCTGGCGTGCGAAACCCCCGTGGTGGGCAGTGACTGTGGGGGAATCCCCGAAGTGATTCGCCCCGGAGAAACCGGGCGAATTTTCCCGGCGGGAGCTGAAGCAGCGCTGGCAACCTGCCTGGCGGAAGCGCTGGACTGGCCGGCGGAAACGCGCCGCTTGGCCGTGGCCGGGCGGCGGTTCGCGGAGTCCGCGCACAGTCTGGATGCGATGCTGGACCGGCTGGAGGAGATTTATCGGCGGCACTTGCCCGGCTGATCGGGCGGGAGCGATCAGCTCGCGAAGATCTTCGTCATCCGGTCGGACAAATCCTTCAGCCCCTCGGGCGAGCCGCCGCCGCCTTGCTCGGCGATGCCCCAGCCGGCGTAACCAATCTTGTCCAGCGCGGCCATGATGGCGGGCCAGTTGTTCGTGCCTTCCAGGAACTTCACGCCGAAGCCCGCGCCCGGCCCCTTCTCGTCGCGGAGCTTGGTGCTGTATTCCTTGATGTGCAGTTTGAGGATGCGTTTGCCGATGACG
>JAYTIO010000543.1:0-2791 GCA_043731805.1 Pedosphaera sp.
CGCCGTCAACACCACGCTCGGCCTGCCCGTCGTCCGCACCAGCGTGGACCACGGCACGGCGTTCGACATCGCGTGGCAGGGCCGGGCCAGCGCGGAGAATCTCTTCGCCGCCGTGCGCCTCGCCGCCAAGTTGGCGGGTGCGGGCAAACGTAATTCGAGCCAAGTCGCGGTGTGAACCAGCCGCCAGTTTTCTTGACCGACTTCCACCGCTTGCCGATGCTCGCGGCACTTTTCGCTTATGGCCTTGTCTCCTGAAATCCTCTCCCAGCTCCGCGCCCTTGTCGGTGCCGACCAAGTGTTCACCTCGAAGGAAGACCTCATCCCTTACTCCTTCGACGGCACGGCCGCGATGAGCCAGATGCCGGGCTGTGTCGCCTTCGTCACCACCACGGAGCAAATCGCCGGCGTCCTCAAGCTGGCCAACGCCACGCGCACCCCCGTCGTCACGCGCGGCTCCGGCACCGGCCTGAGCGGCGGCAGCCTGCCCTCGCGCGATTGCATCGTGATGTGCACCGCGCGGATGAACCGCATCCTCGAAGTGGACCGCGCCAACCTCACCATGCTCGTCGAGCCAGGCGTGACCACGCTCGCCGTGGCGGACGCCGCCGCCGCTGTCGGCCTCTTCTACCCGCCCGACCCCGGCTCGATGAAGATTTCCACCATCGGCGGCAACGTGGCGGAAAACTCCGGCGGCTTGCGCGGCCTCAAATACGGCATCACCCGCAACTACGTCATGGGCCTTGAAGTGGTTTTGCCCGACGGCGAAGTGCTCTTCACCGGCAACAAATGCGTGAAGGACGTCGCCGGCTATTCCATCAAGGACCTCTTCGTCGGCAGCGAAGGCACGCTCGGCGTGATGACGAAGGTGTTGCTGAAACTCATCCCCAAGCCCGCCGCCAAGCAGACCATGGTCGCCACCTTCAGTGCCATGGACGCCGCCGCGCAGACCGTCAGCGACATCATCGCCGCGCAAATCATCCCCTGCACGTTGGAGTTCCTCGACCGCACGACCATCCACTGCGTCGAGGACTTCGCGAAGGTCGGCCTGCCCCTCGACTGCGAAGCCTTGCTCCTCATGGAAACCGACGGCCACCCCGCCGCCGTCGCGGACGAGGCCGCGAAGATGGTCGAGCTGGCGAAGAAGAACGGCGCGATGGAAGTCCGCGTCGCGAAGGACGAAGCCGAGGCCAACAAACTCGCCGCCGCCCGCCGCAGCGCCTTCAGCGCCCTCGCCCGCCTTGCGCCCACGACCATCCTCGAAGACGCCACCGTCCCGCGCAGTGAGCTGGCGAAGATGGTCCGCTTCGTCGCCGTCATCGCGAAGAAATACAACCTGCGCGTCGGCACCTTCGGCCACATGGGCGACGGGAACCTTCACCCCACCTTCCTCACCGACGAGCGCAACCACGCCGAGATGCACCGCGTCCACGAGGCCTTCAAGGAGATCTTCGACGAAGCCATCCGCCTCGGCGGCACCATCACCGGCGAGCACGGCGTGGGTTTGGCGAAGAAGGAATTCCTCCCCAAGTTCATCGGCCCCGCCTCCCTCCGCGTCCACCGCGAGCTGCGCAAGGCGCTGGACCCGCACGGCATCCTGAATCCGGGCAAGATGTTTGATTGAACGGCCGCTGAGCCGCTCGCATGGAACGCACCCTCCAAGTCCTCAACCAGCTCGAACGCGACGGCGTGCTGGGCCGTTACGCCATTGGCGGCGCGATGGGCGCGACGTTCTATGTGGAGCCGCTGCTGACCTTCGACCTCGACGTGTTCGTGGTGCTGCCACAGACCGCCGGCGGGCTGCTGACGCTGGCCCCGCTCTATGCCGCTCTGCGCGCACGCGGTTACGCCGAGGAGAGCGAGTGCGTCAACATTGAGGGGACGCCGGTGCAGTTCCTCCCCGCCTACAACCCGCTGCTGGAGGAAGCCCTCCACGAGGCGCGCGACATCCTTTACGAGCAGACCCCCACGCGCGTGCTGCGGGCCGAGCATCTGGTCGCCATCTGCCTCCAGACGGGACGGGAAAAGGACCGCCAGCGGGCGCGCGTGTTCCGCGAGCAGGCGGAGCTGGACCAAGCCGCCCTTGCCGAAGTGCTCGCCCGCCACCAGCTTGAGTCCCGATGGAAACTATGGACGCCTTGAATCCCGAGCTGGCCCAGCTCTTCGCCGCGAAGGAACAACGCCGCCACCGCCTGGCCGCGCTGTCCTTCCCGGAGAAAGTGCGGGCGGTGGTGCGCCTGCAAGAAATGGCCGCGCCGATTCTCCGCGCCCGAGGCCGACAGGTGCAGCCGTGGCAGCTCGCCCGACCCACTGACACCCCCCTGCTCGACACCGAACTGGCCGACTACGCGGCGAACCCCAACGCCGGCAGTTCGTGGACTGAAGTTCAGGCCCGGCTCAACCGCTGAAACGCTCCCTGCGCGTCCCCCGCGAGCTGCGCAAGGCCCTCGACCCGCACGGCATCCTGAATCCGGGCAAGATGTTTGATTGAAGCCCTGCGCGTGCGATTGCCGGGCTAGCGTGGCCCCTCGCTTCCAATCGGCAACTGCCGCCAGCGAGCACGGTGGGGTTCGATGACCAGCAACGAAGGCGAGCGCAGCAACTCCTCCGCTCCGATGAGGCACCGCAGCACATGGGCACGGAACTCCGCTGAAAGTTCATCTGCCGCCCGTAACAGGATCACACTCGGGGACGCCGCCTGAGTCATGAAAAAGATGTCCGAGAAGTCGAGGTCTTGGGTGAGGATGGCAAAGCCGCGTTCCGCCGCCCACTCGGCCAGTTCCGGATCCTCCGC
>JAYTIO010000544.1:0-3229 GCA_043731805.1 Pedosphaera sp.
ATCCACGAGAGACCGCGCCCGCGCACGGCGCGCGAGAGGTGGTCGGCCATCGAGAGCGTGGCCATCGCCATGCCGTCGGCGACCAGGTGGATGATGTGGCGGGGCTTCTGGCCGGGCGCGGCGTTGCCCGGCTCGGCAGCGCGCACGACCGCAGGCGCGGCGAGGACGGTGGCGGCCAGCAAACCCGAGCGGGTGAAGAAACGACGGCGGTTCAACGACATGGGCGGAGGCTAGGCGGGGCACGTAACCTTGCCAATGCCGAAGCCGGAGGGGCACTGCTCAAACTTTTGTAAACTGCTTGGGTCAGCAAAATCTGGTCAGCAAGTTGAAACTTTTCTGCCCGAATCTCTCTGACCAAACCGGCGGTTCCTGGCGTGGCTAGGCAGCGGCCTTCGCCGTCGCCGAGTTTGACAGCGCTTGCTTCCCCACTCTTAAATCAGCCATGACTTTGCTCCGCCGCGCCGCGCTCGCCGCCGCAGTTCTTCTGCTCGCCTTCCGCCTTCCCGCCGCGCCGCCGAACGTCGTGATGATCATCTCGGACGACCAGCATTGGGGCGACTACGGCTTCATGGGGCATCCGCACCTCCAGACGCCGCACCTCGACAAGCTCGCGGCGCAGAGCCTCACCTTCACACGCGGCTACGTGCCCGCGAGCCTCTGCTGCCCGAGCCTCGCGTCCATGATCACGGGGCGTTACCCGCACCAGCACAAGGTCACGAGCAACGACCCGCCGCCAGTGCCGGGCTTGAAGGGCCTGGAGTTCCAGAAGTCGGCCGCGTTCCGGGACGGCCGTGAGACGGCGAACAAGTTCATGGATGCCCAAGCCACCATGCCCCGCCTGCTCGTGCAGCATGGCTACGTCGCGCTCCAGACCGGCAAGTGGTGGCAGGGCGACTTCACGCGCGGCGGCTTCACGCAAGGCATGACCAAGGGCGGCCGCCACGGCGACGAGGGCCTCAACATCGGTCGCAAGACCATGCAGCCGATTTACGATTTCATCGGTGACGCGAAGAAGCAGGGCAAGCCCTTCCTCGTCTGGTATGCGCCAATGATGCCGCACGACCCGCACACGCCGCCCGAACGCTTCCTCGCCAAATACAAGGACAAGACCCCGTCGCTCCACATCGCGCGCTACTGGGCGATGTGCGAGTGGTTCGATGAAACTTGCGGCGACCTCCTCAAGCACCTCGACGAACAAGGCATGGCCGACAACACCATCGTCCTCTACGTCTCCGACAATGGCTGGATTCAGAACCCCGACGCACCGCGTTACGCGCCCAAGTCCAAGCAGTCGCAATACGACGGCGGCCTGCGTTCGCCCATCATGGTGCGCTGGCCTGCGAAGGTGAAACCCGAGAAGTCCGCCGCGCTCGCCAGCTCCCTCGACTTCCTGCCCACGGTCCTCAAGGCCGTCGGCATCCCCGCGCCCGCCGGCTTGCCCGGCCTGGACTTGCTCGATGCCCAGGCCGTCGCCGCGCGCAAGACGCTCTACGGCGAGTGCTTCACGCACAACTACGTGGACATGCAGAACCCCGCCTCCAGCCTCAAGTGGCGCTGGGTCATCGAGGGCGACACCAAGCTCATCGTGCCTGACAAGCGCAACCAACCCGACGACGTGGTGGAGCTCTACGACCTCGCCAAAGACCCGCACGAGGAGAAGAACCTCGCCATCGCGGACCAGCCGAAGGTCGAGCGCCTGACCAAGCTGCTCGATGCCTGGTGGCCGGCGAAGTAGCCGATTTGGCCACAGATAGACACAGATGAAACACAGATAGTGCAGGGAAGTGGTCCGGCACAATCGGCGATGCTGCCCGCCCTACTTGGAGCCATCTGTGTTCAATCTGTGTTCATCTGTGGCTAAAAATTGTGGGGTTCTGACGTAAACAGCCTTGCCCTTGCCAGTCTCTGCCTGCCCTCGCACTCTCCGCCTCGCTGTGGCTGACCAACACTTTCTCATCATCGGCGGCGGCATCGTGGGCCTGGCCACGGCTATCAAGCTCGGGCGTCGCCTGCCCGGCGCGCGCATCACCGTCCTCGAAAAGGAAGCCGGCGTCGGCCGCCACCAAAGCACGCACAACAGCGGCGTGCTCCACTGCGGCCTCTACTACAAGCCCGGCTCGCTCAAGGCCCGCCTCGCCGTCAGCGGCGTCGCGGAGATGACGGAGTTCTGCCGCGAGCACGCCATCCCGCACGACGTTTGCGGCAAGCTCGTCGTGGCGGTGGATGACACCGAGGTCGCTCGGCTGAAGGACTTGCACACACGCGGCACGCAGAACGGCCTCGCCGGCCTGCGCTGGCTGAACCGCGAGCAGATGCGCGAAATCGAGCCGCACGTCGGCGGTGTCGCCGCGCTGCACGTCCCGCAGGAAGGCATCGTGGACTACGCGAAGGTCTGCGCCACGATGCTCGACCTCATCACGAAGGCCGGGAACCGCGTCGTGACTTCCGCGCGCGTCACGGCCTTGCGCGAGAGCGCGGCGGGCTGGGTCGCCGAGACCACGGCGGGCACCTTCGAGGGCACGTTCATCGTGAACTGCGCCGGCCTGCACAGCGACCGCGTGAGCGAGCTGGCCGGCGAGCGCCGCGCCGTGCGCATCGTCCCGTTCCGGGGCGAATACTATCAGCTCAAGAAGGAGCGTGAGTCGCTGGTGCGGCATTTGATTTACCCCGTGCCCGACCCGCAGTTCCCGTTCCTCGGCGTGCATTACACCCGGATGATTCACGGCGGCGTCGAGGCCGGGCCGAACGCCGTGCTGGCCTTCTCCCGCGAGGGCTACACGAAGACGGACATCCGCGTCGCCGACCTCTGGGACGCGGTGACTTTCAAGGGCCTCTGGAATTTCCTCGGCAAGCACAAGCGCATGAGCTGGGAGGAAATCAAACGCAGCTTCAGCAAACGGCTCTTTTGCGAATCCCTCCAGCGGCTCGTCCCCGAAATCCGCGAGCGCGACCTCGCCCCCGGCGGCGCCGGCGTGCGCGCGCAAGCCATGTCCCCCGACGGCACGCTGGTGCAGGACTTCTGCCTCGTTGCGCGGCCCAAGGCGCTGCACGTCCTCAACGCGCCCAGTCCCGCCGCGACGGCTTCGCTGGCCATCGGCGAGGAAATCGCGCGGCAAGTGGCGGAGGTTTGAACCACCGAGGCACAGAGAACACAGAGAGGAATCAGGAAAACAGGAAGGGAGGAATAAACCTGCGGTCTGGGTTTTCTGTTTCTCCTCTGGGTTCTCTG
>JAYTIO010000545.1:0-7446 GCA_043731805.1 Pedosphaera sp.
CCCGGCGGTTCGAACGAGCCGGGGCGCAGCCAGTCCGGCGTGGCGACGCAGGCGGACACGACGATGATCCGCCGGTCCACCCCGGCCGCCGCCACCGCGATGTCCCCGCCCATGGAGATGCCGCCCATGCCCACCTCGGGGCGCACGCCGAGGGTCTTGACTGCCCAGTCGATGACCTTGGGAGTTTCCTCCGCAGTGCGGGCCAGGATCGGCCAGAAGTATCGCCGGATGTTGCCGCGGACCCGTTTGACCAGCTCCTCCTTCGATTCGATGAGCCGTTCGCCGTGCTGGTAAGGGTCAAAGCTCAACGCCACGAACCCATGCTTGGCCAGCTCCCGGAGGGGTGCTTCCACGGATTCCTTCTGGCCGCTGAAGCCGGTCAGCCAGATCACCAGCGGGCGCGCTTGGGTCGCCTTCGGGGCGATGACCAGAATGGGAATGTCTTCCACCTTGGCGCGGATGGTCTGCAGTTCGCTGTCCTTGTTTTGGGCGATGGCTGGCACCGAAAACAGAACCAACGCCGTGATTGCCACGAGCCGGGAACGCATTCCGGTGTTTTCCCCTGCCAGACGCTGCACAGACTGGACGGAGCCTTCCGAATCGAGGAGCTGCGCGGCGGTTGGATTCATGCGCCAAGTCTCTCCATCGGAAGTTTCAGCTCAAGCCTAACGATGGTGGGTGCGAGTGACGCTCCCCAGACTGCTGAAGATGTCGAGTGCGCGTTTGACGGTGACTGGCGAGCTTGGATAGTTTCCGCGCACGCTTCGGGCATGAAACCGATCTCCCTCCGCCGCTTGGTCCTCGTCGCCCTGCTCGGGTGTCACCTTCAGCTGACCCTGACGGCTGCGTTGGCTGCCACGACGCGGGTTGCGGCGGGACGGACACTCACGCTGACGCAGGATTTGGTGCTCTCCGGGCCCGACGAATTGATAATCGCCGGCACCACTGAGCAACCCTGCGCAATCGCAGGCAATCACCATCAAATCACGACCGACGGGACATGGACCGGCCAAATCAAGCTCACGCACACGCGGATTCACAATCTCGGCGCACGCGGGGCCAAGCCGCAGGTTTATGCGTTCGACCTCAAAGCCGGTGGTAACGCGACGATTGTGATCGAGCATTGTGCTCTCGACGCCAGCGCGGCCCTGCGGATGGACAACGGCGGGCAGTCAACGACCGTCTTCCGGCACAACACCATCCTGGAAAACACCCTGGTGCCGCAGAGCAAGGACATAGCCGACTCGCGACCCGTGTTTGAAGCCGTGGGCAGCTCGCCGGTGCCGAAGTTTTTCCAAGGCAACCGGATTTTCCGCGGCGCGACCGAGTTCAACAGCAAGCATTGGCTCATCGGGGGGGATAGTGACGCCGAGAGCAACATCATGATCGGCATCCGTGTGAAGATTTCCGCCGCGAGGAATGCGAACTCCATCATCCGGGGCAACTATCTCCACCTCCTCATGCCCATCAACGCGGAGTTTCCCTATTACAGCCAGGTTTCCACGGTCAATCCCGCCAACAATCTCTGCGAGCACAACGTGATCCGCGACGGGGAGTGGATCGTGCGCTTCGTTGAGGGCGAGTTCCGCTACAACGTCATTTGCGACATCAATGATCACAACCTGATCCAGAACGGCAGCCTCGGGAGCATCCATCACAACGTCTTTTTCGTGGGCCAGCCGGAGCACCGGCCCGGCTCGATGTTCTCCTGCATCTCGATTGTCTATGGAACGGACAAGGGCGGCGACGGCCTGGAAATCTACAACAACACCTTCGACGGCTGCGGGACATTTCCCTGCCCGGGCGTGGATGTCTGCGAGCGCGGGCTGGTAAAATCTCTGCGCAACAATGTGTTTCTGAACTTCGCGCACAACGGGAAATACGGCCAGGCCGGGCTGCCCGTGACGATGGTCCATCTGGGTTGGAACGACCCGGCCAGTGCGTCCGGCGCGGCCCGCCTCGGCTACGCGGACTACAACTGCTTCTTCAGCCCCAACGCGAAGTTCAAGGACAACTACTCGCTAACGGTCGGGGGCAAGACCGAGCGCAAGGACGCTGGCTTTGCCCGTCATGACTTGCGCGTCAGTGGCGCGGTGGACGAGCAAGTTGATCCGCAGTTCAAAGGCCCGCTGGTCAAGGTGTTCCCCTTCCAGGACCAGGACATCAAGAGCGGCAAGGTGACCGTGTCACAGATGCTCAAGGGCTTCCGAGACCGCTACACACCAGCCGAAGGCAGCCCGGTAATTGACAACGGCGACCCGGCGGACGGGCCGGGCGCGGACATCGGCGCAGTGGGCGCGGGCAAGGACAACGCGGCGGACCTATTTGGGAAATGGGGCGGGCCGCAAACCGCTCCGGCTCCCCGATGACTGGACTCGTGCTTGTGAACGACTTTTGAGTCTTGGCGTCAGACTTGCCGTGCTGTTTTCCACCCATCGCGCGCTCCTGTCTGTGGTGGCGTTTCTGGCGCTGACCCGCCAAGCATCGGCGCAGCCTGCAGATGCGTTTGGGCCACAGTTCCGCAAGTTCGCAGACACCCATTGCGTCGAGTGCCACGGGCCGGACATGCAGAAATCCAAGCTGCGCCTCGACACACTGGCGACGGAGTTCGACGACCAAGACATTGCCGCCATCTGGGTGAAGGTGCTCGACAAGCTGGCGCACGGTCAGATGCCCCCGCCGAAGTCGCCGCGTCCGCTGGCGAAGGATGTGTCTGCCGTCACCAGTGAGTTGAACCGTCATCTGCTCGCCGCCTCGCTCGCCCGCCAGCAGCGCGACGGGCGCGTGGTCTTGCGCCGGCTCAATCGCACGGAATACCAGACCGCGCTCCGCGACTTGCTGGGCGGTTCCGTGGAGGTGAAGGACCTGCTGCCGGAGGACAACGTGGCCGCCGGCTTCGACAACGTCAGCGCGGTGCTGGACATTTCGTCCACCCACCTGCTGCGCTATCAGGACGCCGCCGAGCGGGCCTTGCAGACGGTCATCCCGAACCGGCCGCCGACCCCGTTCACCGAACGCCGCACCGGACGGCAAATCTCCGAGAAGGCCACTCACTTCAAGGATCTGCTGGGCAAATCCGTGCGGGTGGACGGTGACTCGCTCATCATGCACGTCCGGCCTTGGTCCCACGTCCCCTGTGCCACGCCCCCGGCGCAGCAGGCGGGGCGGTATCGCGTGCGGGCCTCAGTCTATGCCGTCGGAACCAACGGCAAGCCGCTGCCCATGATCTGCTCCGGGGGCATGGATTGGGGCCGGGACGACAAGGATGTGCGGGCGGTTCGCGATGTCCCGGCGGACAAGCCCACCGTCATCGAGGGCGAGTTTGAACTGAAGCCCCGGCAGGTGATCGCCTTCTTCGGCGTGACCTTGCCGTCCCCGCGCGATTTCGACAGCCAGAACAAGGGCAAAACACTCGACCAGTTCACCGGCCCCGGCCTGGTAGTGGAATGGGTGGAGATCGAAGGCCCGCTGGATGTCTGGCCACCGGAGGGTTACGTGCGTCTGTTTGGCGATCTGCCGCTGAAGCCGAAGTCCGTGGCCAAGGCAGAAGCCGAAGGACGCACCGTGTCGGCGAACACCAAACGCTCCGATGGCTGGTGGATTTACGATCCGCTGGTCGTGACCTCCGCGCGTCCGCGCGAGGACGCGGAGCGGCTGATGCGGTCGTTTCTGCCGCAGGCATTTCGTCGTCCCGTCAGCGCGGACTTGGAACGCTACTACGTGCAGCAGGTGCACACGGCGCTTGAAAATGGGTTGCCCTTCGGTGAGGCGATGCTGCTCGGCTACAAGGTCGCGCTCTGCTCGCCTCATTTCCTCTTTCTCACCGAACCCATCACGACCACTCCTGGCCGACGCGCGAATCTGGACGACTACGCAGTAGCCGCCCGGCTCGCCTGCTTCCTGTGGTCGTCGGTGCCGGACGCCGAGCTGATTCAACTCGCGGCCAAAGGTGAACTGACCAAGCCGGCGGTGCTGCGGGCGCAGGTGGAGCGTTTGCTCAAGGATCCCAAGGGCCGCCGCTTCACCCAGAACTTCGCCGGCCAGTGGCTCGATCTCCGCAAGATCAACGCCACGTCGCCCGACCCGCAAACCTACGGCGAGTTCGATGACTTCCTGTTCTGGTCCATGCCGCGCGAGACGGAGTTGTTCTTCGACGAAGTGTTGCGCGCCGACCGCAGCCTGACGGACTTCGTCCACTCGGACTGGACCTTCTTGAACCAGCGGCTCGCCAAGCATTATGGCATCGCCGGCGTCGCGGGCGGTGAGTTGCACAAGGTGAGCTTGTCGCCCGGCAGCCATCGCGGCGGGGTGCTCACGCACGCCAGCATCTTGAAGGTCACGGCGGACGGCACGCGCACTTCGCCCGTGCTGCGCGGCACCTGGGTGCTCGACCGGATGCTGGGCCAGCCACCGTCGCCCCCACCGCCGGATGCTGGCAGCATCGAGCCTGACATCCGTGGTGCCACGACCATCCGGCAGCAGCTCGACAAGCACCGCAACACCCCGGCGTGCGCGTCCTGCCACCAGCACATTGACCCGCCGGGCTTCGCGCTGGAGTCCTTCGATGTCATCGGCGGCTGGCGGGATTTCTACCGGGGCACGCGTTCCACGAAGGCCGGGCAGGTCGAACTCGCGAATTATCCCGGTCGCAAAATCTTCCGCGGGCCGGATGTTGAGCTGGGCGGACAGACGCATGATGGCCGTGCCTTCAAGGACATTGACGACTACAAACAGCTCCTCCTCGCGAACAAGGACCAGCTCGCGCGCAACGTGGCGGAGAAGCTCCTCGTGTATGCCACCGGGGCGGACATCCAGTTCGCCGACCGCGAGGTGGTGGAGCAACTGGTGGCGAAGGCGCGGGAGAAGAACTATGGCTTCCGTTCGCTCCTGCATGAAGTGGTGCAAAGCTGCGTGTTTCTAAACAAGTGAGTTCAAATCCCAACCAGCCATGACCACTCCCATCCTGAACCGCCGTTCCTTCCTCCGCGCCGCTGGCATCTGCATCGGCCTGCCGTTCCTCGACGCCATGATTCCCCTAGGTCGCGGGGCCGAGCAGAAGGCCGCCGCGCTGCGGTCCAAGCGCATGCTGCTCATTGGCCGCCCGCTCGGGATGCACGCACCGTTCTTCTTCCCGGATAAGCCCGGCCCGGACTATGAGCCGTCCCGCTATCTCAAGCCGCTGGCCGAGCTGCGCAACGACTTCACCGTCTTCTCCGGCATGTCCCATCGCGGCTACAACGCCGGCCACGGCACTGAGGCTGCCTTGCTGACGGGCGTGGCCCCGGAGGGCATGCGCCCCGGTGACTTGCGCAACACCATCTCGCTCGATCAGGAAGTCGCCTCCCGGCTCGGCGGAGGGACGCGCTACGCCTCGCTCGTGCTGGGCGGCGGTGACCTCTCGTGGAACCGCCGGGGCGTGAAGCTCCCCTCCGAGTCGCGGGCCACGCAGGTTTTCAAATCGCTGTTCATTGATGGCACGCCGGCCGAGGTGGCGCGAGAGATCCAGAAGATCAAGACCGGCCAGAGCATCCTCGATGGCGTGCGCGAGCAGGCCCGGACTCTGGCAAAGTCACTCACTCCCTCCGACCGGGACCGTCTCGACCTGATGCTCAGCACCATCCGCGAAGCCGAGCAGCGGCTGCAACAGGACCAGGACTGGGTGCTCAAGCCCAAGCCCAAGGTGGCCACCAAACCATTCACCGAGGACCACGGCACCGACGGCAAGATGCTGGACCGCGAGCGCCAGTGGTTCGACCTCGTGCATCTCGCCCTGCAAACCGACTCGACCCGCGTCATCTCGCTCCACCTCTGGTCCCATGCCGAGCGGCTCGAACTGGAAGGCCTCGCCCTCACCCATCACGATGCGTCGCACCACGGCCAGGACGACACCAAAATCAAGCAGCTCGCGCTGATCGAGGAGGCCGAGATGAAACTCTTCGCCGGCTTCCTGAGCAAGATGAAGAGCACTGACGAGGGCGGTCGTTCATTGTTGGACCAGACCGTGGTCTTCCACGCCAGCAACCTGGGCAACGCCTCCGCCCACACCTGTGACAACCTCCCCATCATCCTGGCCGGCGGCGGCTTCAAACACGCCGGCCATCTGGCGTTCGACCGCAAGGACAACGCGCCGTTGTCCAACCTCTTCCTGCGCATGTTGGGGCAGATGGGCATCGAGGCCGAACGCTTCGGCAGCAGCACGAAGCTGTTCAGCGCGGTGTAAGCCGAGCGCCAACCTTGCGGCCAATCACTTTTTAGATTCGGGCGGCGGCACGATGCTTCAGTGGAGTTTCCATTCCCAATTTCAAGGCGTGCGCCGGATCCCTCGCCACCTCATGCGAGATCGTCCTTGGATCGGTCAATTCGCCCCGATGCAATGCAACTGCGACCAGGTGCGGACGAACATCCGCCCGCCCGCGAGGGCCGGCGTGCTCTGGCACAGCTCGTTCAGCGGATTCGTGCCCAGGAGTTGAAACTTGTCCGCCGCAGCGAGGGCGAACACCCTCCCGCTCTTGTCCACGGCGAACAATTTGTCGCCAGCACAGACAGGAGAGCCAAGGAACTCGCCCTCCACGCGCTCAGACCAGACCACCTCGCCTGTCGCCAGCTTGGCGCAGGTGACTATGCCTTGGTCGCTCCACAGATAGGCACGGTCCCTGACGATGATGGGCGAGGGGATGTGTGGCACGGTCTTCTCCATGCGCCATGCCTCCTGCATCGTGCCCGGCTGTGTGCCCGGCTTGAGCACGACGACGTGCTTGGGTCCGCCGGTGAACGCGCAGTTGACGATGACATATTCGCCCGACACCGACGGTGAGCCAATCGCCCGCTCCTGCTTCTGGGCGAACAGCGGCATCTGCCAGAGCTGCTTGCCGGTCGCCGCATCCACGCCGGTGGCACCGAGCCGCCAGCTCACCACGACGACCTGGGGTTTGCCGCCGGGCGGGGTGTAGATGCACGGGGTGGAGTAGTTCGAATGGTTCTCGGCGCGGGGCAGCTTCCAGCGAACCTTGCCAGTGGCGCGGTCCAGCGCGAACAGGTGGCCGTCGCTTTCCTGGTCGTTGGAAAGGATCACGAGATCGTCGTGCAGGATCGGCGACGCGCCGAAGCCATGCTGGCGCTTCACCGGGCCGAGGTCAGCCTCCCACGCTGTCTTCCCGTCGTGCGTGAAGGCGATGACCGTGAGCTTCTGCGGCGTGCCCCAGGTGAAGTAAGCCCGCTCGGCATCCACCGCCGGCGTGCTGGAAGCCATGCTGTTGAGCCGGTGCTGCCTGCTGGCGAGCGCGTCATAGTCGTGCTGCCAGAGCACCTTGCCATCGGTGGCGTTCAGGCAGACCGCGGTGCGCTGGCCCGTGGCCTCGTTGCCGCACAGGAGGAACACGCGGCCACCCCAGACGACCGGCGAGCCGTGGCCGACGCCCGGCAGCTTCACGGTCCACTTGCGATTCG
>JAYTIO010000546.1:0-3212 GCA_043731805.1 Pedosphaera sp.
CCCGCTCCGCTGAGGTGCATCCCGACCGCGTCCACAACGCGCCCGAGGCCGAGCGCGCCGCCGCGCAGGAGCGTTACACCGCCATCAACGCCGCGTTCACCACGCTGCGCGAGCCGAAGGACCGCTTGCAGCACCTGCTCGAACTGGAGTCCGGTGCGAAGCCGGGCAACATCCAGTCCACGCCGCCGGAGCTGACGGACTTGTTCTTCGCCGTGGGCCAGCTCTGCCGCGACGTGGATTTCTTCCTGCTGGAGAAGGGCCGCGCGAACTCGCCGCTGCTCAAGGTGAAGATGTTCCGGCGCGCGATGGAGTGGACGAATCAACTGACCGCGCTGCAACAACGCTTAAACACGAAGCGCGGCGAGCTGGAGGTGCAGGTGCAGGTGATGGACGAGACGTGGTCCGCTGCGCCAGCGGAGCCAGCGGCGCGGCGAGCGGTGCTGCCGCTCGCACGGCTGGAGCAGCTTTACCGGACGTTCAGCTTCCTGAGCCGGTGGGCCGGACAGTTGCAGGAGCGCATGGTGCAATTGGCGTTTTAGGCCGAGGAATCGAGGAGGAAGATTTTTATAAGGAAGGCAGGAGGGCAGGAGAAAAGCCTGCGGGGACCCGCGTTCCGCCCCCTCCTGCCTTCCTGCTCTCCTTATAAATCCTTTCCGCTTGTTTTCTAGTCTGGCCGCGCTTGCGCTTTGAGGGCGGATCCCTACTTTTCACGCCCATGAGTATCGCGACGAAGACAGGCGACCGGGGCACGACAGGCCTGATGTATAACCGCCGCGTGTCCAAGTGCCACGCGCGCGTGGAGGCTTACGGCACGGTGGACGAATTGAATGCAGCCATCGGCTTGGCGCGGGCGTCGGCGCGACTGGCGTTCGTCAGCGGCAACTTGCTCGCGATCCAGCAAGACCTCGTGACGCTCATGGGCGAGCTGGCGACCGGCACCGAAGATTTGCCGCGCTATGCGAAGGATGGCTTCACCCTCGTGAGCGCCGCGCTGACGGCGAAGCTCGACAAGCTCGTGGCCGAAATCGAGGCGCAGAGCATCACGTTCAAAGGCTGGGCCACGCCAGGCGCGACGCTGGACAGCGCGGCGCTGGATGTGGCGCGCACGGTCTGCCGGCGGGCGGAGCGGCGCGTGTGTGCGCTGCACGAGACCGGGCAATTGGAGAATCCAGAAATCATCATCTACCTCAACCGACTGGCGGATTTGCTCTGGCTCTTCGCGCGCTGGGTCGAGACGAAGGCGGATGAAGACGCGAAGTAAGTCAGCGCATCCAGCCTACCTGCTGATTTTGCTTCTTAGTAGCCGCTCCAGCGGCCGGCTTCGCGATTGAAGGAGAGGCGGGACGCGCTGTCCTACTTCGGTATCGCGCGGCGGAAGACGCAGAAGAGTTCGTCGCCGATGCGCTTCGTGGAGGCGAGTCGGAGTTGGCAGGCCGCTCTCAGGTGGGGGAAGCCGAGGCCGTCGGCGATGGTGGGCGCGAGTCGTCCGCGGATGAGGCGCGGGCAAATCGTGAGGTGCAGTTCGTCCACCAGTCCGGCGCGGAAGAGCGCGTCGTTCAGTTCGCCGCCGCCTTCGCAGAGGAGTCGTTGCACGTTCCACTCGGCGCGCAGCCAGCGCAGGGCGGCGGGGAACTCTACTTCGCTTTTACCAATCACTTTCACCGCGTCGGCCACGGTGCGGAGTTGCTTCAACGCGGCGGCCGGCGCGCGTTCGCTGGTGAGCACTAGAATGGGGGAAAAGCGGTGGCGGAAGATTTCTGCGTGTGGGTCCACCGAGCCGGAGCCGGAGGCGATGACGCGCAGGTGGCACTGCGCGAGGCCGCGCCGGAGCCGGAGTTTGCGGAAGCGTTCTGCGCCGGGAGCGAGGGTGTAGTGGTTGAGGTCCACGGTGCGCGCTCCGCTCATCACGGCGTCGGCGGTGGCGCGGAGTTCGTAGAGGTGCTCGTGGTCGCGCGCGCTGCTGAAGCTGGCGACGGCGCGGTTGGCCGTGGCGATTTTGCCATCGGCGGACATGGCCATGTTCACCAAGACGAAGGGGCGGGGGGAAGTTGAGAGTTGAAGGTTGAAAGTTGAAAGTAGGGGGCGCGGGCGCATGGACGGAGTAACTAGAGACGCGAAACTCAAAACCCGGAACTCAAAACTCAGACGAGGAGCATCGCGTCGCCGTAGCTGAAGAAGCGGTAGCGCTCGCGGACGGCGGCAGCGTAGGCGGCGAGGATGAGTTCGCGGCCGCGCAGCTCGCCGGGCGCGGCAAAGGCGCTGACGAGCATGAGCAGCGTGGATTGCGGCAGGTGGAAGTTGGTGAGCAGGGCGTCCACGATGCGGAATTGATAGGGTGGATGGATAAAGATGCGGGTGCGGCTTTGAACTGTTGAGCGTTGAGCGTTGAGCGTTGAGAGGGCGGCGGCGCTTTCGAGGACGCGCACGGTGGTGGTGCCGACGGCGATGACGCGGCGGCCTTCGCGTTTGGCCGCGTTGATGGCCTCGACCGTGGTGGCGGGGAGTTCGAAGCGCTCTTCGTGCATGACGTGGTCGGCAAGGTTGTCAGCCTTCACTGGCGCGAAGGTGCCGAGACCGACGTGGAGCGTGACGAAGTGGATTTGCACACCGCGCGAGCGGAGTTCATCGAGCAGAGCGGGGGTGAAGTGGAGTCCTGCGGTCGGCGCTGCGACGGAGCCGGTGGGTTGGGCGAAGACGGTTTGGTAACGCGCGTCGTCCTCGGCTCCGGCGGCGCGGTCGATGTAAGGCGGGAGCGGGATTTCGCCGTGCGTTGCGAGTTCGTCGAGGAGGTTTGGCGTGCCGGTGAAGCGCACGCGGCAGTGGCCCTCGGTATTTTTCTCCACCAGGACGGCGCGCACAGGCGAGGCGGCCCCAGTGTTGGTCCGCAGGTGAATCTCGCTTCCGACACGGACGCGTTTGCCGGGGCGCAGGAGGGTCCACCACTCGTTCAGCGCGACTTCCTCCACGAGCAGCAACTCGACTTGTCCGCCGCTGGCAGGCTTATGGCCGCGCAACCGGGCGCGGAGAACGCGGGAGTTGTTCAACACCAGCACATCACCAGCCCGAAGGTAGTCCGTCAGGTCGCGGAACTGCCGGTGCTCGGTGCGCGGCTCGCCTCGGTGCAGGACGAGAAGCCGCGAGCCGTCGCGGACAGCGGTGGGCGATTGTGCGATGAGTTCCGGGGGCAACGGGTAATCGAAGTCAGCCGTTTG
>JAYTIO010000547.1:0-4702 GCA_043731805.1 Pedosphaera sp.
GCTCGCCTTCTATTGCGGCGTGCTGGGCTTCACGCTGACCCAGCGCCACGGTCCCGGCGCGGCGTTTGTTTCCGCCGGTGGTTACCATCATCACATCGGGCTCAACATTTGGGAGAGCCAGGGCGGTTCACCGCCAGCCGCTGGCACGACCGGCCTGTTTCATCTGGCCCTTCTCTACCCGACCCGCGCCGCGCTCGCGGATGCCCTGCGCCGGTTGCTGGTGGCCCGCATTGAACTCGATGGGGCCAGCGACCACGGCGTGAGCGAGGCACTCTACCTGCGCGACCCAGACCAGAATGGCGTTGAACTGTATTGGGATCGTCCCAGCGAAGCCTGGCCACGCACGCCCGAGGGCAAGCTGGCGATGTTCACCCGGCTGCTGGACCTCACGTCGCAAGCCACGCGATTCGGGGGGGGCAGCAACAACGTATGTCGTCAACACCGTTAGCGTCGCCAGCGTGACGGCGGCACGGAAAACGGGCCAAGTCCTGGTGAGTGTCGGCGAGACGGTCTTGGACAACTACGGCGGCACGTTGAACCCGCTGGCCGACCCCGTCTATGGCGTCGGCGCAACCACGCCCGCCGTGCTGGGCATTCCCGGCTACGCGAACAACTTGCTGCCGGAGTCCAACTGGGGGCTGCGGGCCGACCTGTTCACCTTACCGCCACGTCACCGCTCGGCCCGCAAAGCCTGAACGTGCGCCCGGCGGAGGTCACGCCCACGAACACGCCTGCCTACGTGTGGCTGCCGGTTCAGGTGCCTGCCAATGCGGTGGCGCTGGGGTTCGACTTCACCGTGAGCGGTGACGGGGCGAGCGACCGCGTGGTGGCGGCATCAACGACTCAAACCTCTTCAGCCTCGCCACGCAGTTCATCGCCACGAACACGCTGATGAACAGCGGTTCACTGTTCGTGAACCGGTGGGCGGGCCAGGATGTGGCCCTGTTCTTCGGCATCGCCGGGGGACTTCGACCAATGCTGGTGTCTCAGTGCAAAACATCCGGTTCCTGGGCCTGCCGTTGCCCGTGCTCGTGGCCGAAAGTTCCGGCCCGAACACGATGGTTTCATGGACGGAGGCAGCGCCGGGATTCGTCCTCGAATTCTCAACGAACTTGACCGCCGCCTGGTCGTGGTTCGCCAGAACGAAGGTGGGCGGCTACGTGGGCCAGAGGGTGTTCACCAACCAGACCAGCGGTTTCTACCGGCTGCGGAGGCCGTGAGGAGGGCGGTGAGGACATGGCTTAGCTTGGCTTGGTGCCACACTTTCAAGACTCCGTGGACGGTGTGCCCGACGTAGAGCGCGGCGGTGCGCGGCTGGGTGAGGCCCAGCACGTAGCGGAAGTAGAACTTCAGCCGGCAGGAGAGCCAGGTGTTCAGGCGTGACGCGCTGACCGTGGCGCGGAGTTCGTCGAGCGAGCGCGGTTTGTTCGCCGCAAGTGCAACGGTGGCGTTCATCGGATGGCGTAGTTCGAGCGTTGCGGCCCGTTGCCGTTGCGCAGCTCCTCGATGAGCCCGGAGGCCAGGGTCCAGCCGGCGAGGTCGGACCCGAGGGCGAAGAGGACAGGGGGGTATGGACGTGCTGGATGAAGCGGCAAAGAACCAAGGGTTGAGGGACAAGGGGCAGACTCCTTTCTGAAGACCCCGCCCGGCTGGGTGGCCGGGCGGGGCGGTTGGGTTGGGGGTGGGAGAAACGGCGGCCGAGGATGGCTGACCACCGGCGACACCGAACAACAGGGTTGGTTTCAAAAACTTATAGCCCCGGAATGAGCGCTATCGCGTGGGGCGAGCAACCCGCAGGAGCGGGTGGAAAACCGGTCACTTCGGCCGCCATGCAAAGAGCGAATCAACAGCTAAAGAGAAGGCTGCCACTTGCAACCTCTCCTCGTCCGCTTACGCCACCCGGCGCTCCACCCGGCAGGCGAGCTGTTCCCGGAACGACCGCAGGCTCTCCTGCCACGCCGGGGCCTGTTGCAACCAGTGGAGCAGGTCCTCGCCCATGAACGCCCGCACCGCCTGCGGCAGCGTCTTGCGCCAGGTCTGCACCGTCGTGCGGGACACGGCGTGCGCGTCCGCCACCGTCTGCAACGGCACCTCCCGCGCCAGGCACGAGAGGATCGCCCGCGTCCGGGGGGGCCAGCGTGGCGACAAACGCCTGCCAGTCGAGGTTGCGCGCCGCCGTCTCCGACGGATCCTCCGCCTCGCTGGCGAGCACATCGCCCAGCGAGCAGGTGTCGTCCGGGAACTCGTCATCGGGAGCCAAGGGCGCTTCTAGGGACGTGACGCGGCTGTTGCCGACAATCTGTGTGCGCGTGCCCATCACGTCGCTGCGCCCTGCGCTGCGGCTGCGCCGGCCCGAGCGGGCGTGCAGCAACGCGTAGAAGGCGACGTTGCCTGGCGTGACGGTTTTGCCCTTGGCTTGGGCGCGGGCCAGTATGCGGGCGGCCATCAGCGTGGCGTCCTGCAACACCATCCCGCACCAGGTTGCTTTCGTCGGGGCCGAGGCTGCCGAGGCGGTGTTGCAGGATACCACGCTGATAGCTGCCCACTGATCGCCCCTTGCAAGCGCCCCGCGCCCTGCTACAAAGCATCGCAAGCACAATCCAACCATGAACTCAACCTGCCCGCCCTCCACTTGGCGCGCCCGCGCCGCGTTCACCCTCATCGAACTCCTCGTCGTCATCGCGATCATCGCGATCCTCGCCGGGATGCTGCTGCCCGCATTGGCCAAGGCCAAGGGCAAGGCCAAGCAAATCCAGTGCGTCAACAACACCAAGCAGATTGGTTTGGCGTTCAAGGTCTATATCGGCGACTACGACGACCTCTATCTCGTCCATGCCCAGTGGAACGACTGGGGCGGCAAGCAGGGCACCGCCGCCATCGCGGGCGGCACCACTCCGGCGACGGCCCGCCTGCTCAATGCCTATGTCGGCGACACGAAATCTTTCAACTGTCCGTCGGATGCGGGCGACGCCGTCTGGAGCATGCCGAACTGCTTCGAAGCCTACGGCTCGAGCTACTCCGTGCAATGGAACACCGACCGTTACCAGACCTTGCACGTGACCGGCAGCACCTTGAATGGGGCCGCCGTGAACACCCCCAGCCGGGACGCTGCCTTTGGCGCCTCGCCCACGACGAAGCTCATCTTCGGCGACTACATCTGGCACAAGGACCGGAACACGCTCCTGCTCGCCACGGAATGGCACAACTATCGCGGCGAGCGGCGCGTCCCCCTCTTCTTCGCCGACGGCCACGGGGAGTTCTTCAAGTTCCCTCCCCTCTACGACGCGTTGGGCACGGGTTCGCCACTGCCTCCCGACATGGCGAACGGCTGGTGGTGAAATCGCCAACGCGGCGACCGCTCAGCTCGTTGGTTTCAACTGTGCCTCCAGCACCCGGCCGGTCTCCATACGGAAGACCACGTCCGCCAACTGTGCCGCCTCGTGCCGGCTGTGTGTGATGTGCAACGCGGTGAGGCCGAGTTCCCGTTGCACGCGCTTGAGCAGGGCCGCTAGGTCATCCCGCAACTCCTCGTCCAGCGCGGACAGCGGTTCATCCAGCAGCAGCACGCCCGGCTTGGCCGCCAGCGCGCGCCCGAGCGCCACGCGCTGACGCTCGCCGCCGGAGAGGTGCTGTGGCAGCCGCTCCAGCAGGTGCGCGACGCCCAGATGGTCCGCCAGTTCCTTCACGCGCGCCGCAATCTCCGCCGCGGGTCGTTGCCGAATCGCCAGCGCGAAGCCGATTTGATCCCGCACTGTCATGGTCGGAAACAGCGCCCCGTCCTGCGGCACGTAACCGATGCCACGCTCGCCCGGCGGCAACTCCGTCACGTCCCGTTCACCGATGAAGGCGCGTCCGTCCGCCGGCCGCCGCAAGCCGCAGAGGATTTCCAGCAAGGTCGTCTTGCCGCAGCCGGTCTTGCCCATGAGCACCGCGTAGCTGCCCGCCGGCACGGTGAAGGAGATGCCTTCCAGCCGGAAGGTGCCGGCGTGCCAGGAGAGGTTGTCGAAGCGAATCATGCCGAGTAGGAAAGTGATTAGGAATTAGTAGTCAGTGGCGGCGGCTGGGTTGGGTGCATTGGGATGAGCGACTAATTACTAATCACTTCTTCATCGCTCACACTTCCTCCCCCAGCCACTTCACCGCCGCGAGCACGGCCACGGCGAAGCCCACCATCAGCAGGCTCACCGCCACGGCAGCTTCGAGATTGCCCACGCTGAGTTCGAGCCAGACGGTCGTGGGCAAGACCTCCGTCTTGAAGCGCGTCGCGCCGGCGAACACGAGGATGGGGCCGAACTCGCCGAGGCTCCGCGCCCACGCCACGCTGGCGGCGGCGAACATCCCGCGCCGCGCCGCCGGGAGCGTGACGAGCCAGACCGCTTGCGCGCGCGTGCAACCCAGCGTCATCGCCACCTCCTCGGGCCGTGCGGACAGGTGGTCGAACGTGTGCCGCATCGTCCGCACCGCGAAGGCCGCGCCGATGGTAAACTGCGCCAGCACCACGCCATAGACCGTGTAAGTGAACGGCACGAACCGCTCGACGAACTGCCCGAAGCGCGTCTGGAACAAGATGAGCAGGCACAGCCCCATGACCATCGGCGGCAGGACGATGGGGATGTCCAGCGCGGCTTCGAGCCAGTGCTTGCCGGGGAACTTGGCCCGCGCGAGGAAGTAACCCACCGGCACCGCCAGCAGCAGCGAGAGC
>JAYTIO010000548.1:0-3582 GCA_043731805.1 Pedosphaera sp.
GCTGTGGAGGGGGGGCAGCACCGCACTCGAACGTCCAGAGCCGCTTCCATTGGGTGGTTTGGGGTCTCCATGTTAGCCACTAAGATCCCCGAAGGAGCAAATTGAACAACTGGCTAAGCCGCCCATGATAGGTGCGGCGCGTGGTTTCCTCGACGTCGAGATCAAAGAGCCAAGTTTCGATCTCCACCGAAGTAAGTGAGTCGATCAGCCCTGAAAAGTTTTCGGCGAACACGTTCAGGGTGCCCTTGAGCTGTTTGACATACTCTCCGCCCTTCTTTAGGAGCGGCTTTTGGGACAGGAATAAGTCCACCACCTCAGGCACCTTTGCCGGCACTACCTGGACAGCGCCGGCACGAGTGAACATCTGCACCACTTGCACCAGCGGGACGCCCTTGAGGTCTTCCGTAAAGCGAAGATGGGCTTTGATTACCGTAAGAGGCGAGAGCTGCAAGGGCTCGGTGAGGGCTTTTAGCTCCGCGAACTGCTGCGCCAAATGCTTTTGCTGTTCGAGTGTCTGTGCTTGGCTCTGCGATCCGCTGTTCGCCATTCGAACCACCAAACGGTCAGCGAGGTTTTTGATCGCTTGTAAGTCACGACGGCTGATTGACTCGCGCTTGCCTGAGGCATCCGTTTTCCCGATGGTGTAAATCGGCCGACCACGGTTCTGATACGCGCGGACTTCGAGGCTGGTATTGCCAGCCTTGGCGACATACACGGGAGGTGCCGGCTTGGAGCGAACGGAGGCCTGAGGCTGAGGAACTGCGGTGGTTTTGGCTGATGTATTCATGGGACTGGTTGTTGTTTTGTTGAGGTTACGAACTGACATTGTTTAGGTTGGCGGCGTTTCGGCGCGCTTGAAGGCGCTGCCGTGCATCGGTCGTGCAAAAAGCTCGGAGGCGCAGGGACAGCAAAAACACATAATGTTTACAGGGGTTCTGTGCGTGGTGTCGGTATTGCACCTGGTGTTGGGGTGAGGGCACGCCGCAGTGTCCATTCTGGCTGTATGCGTCCGCATGGGTCCGCATGCTTCCGGAGCGGGAGATGGCCGCGCCGGTGGGATGGGCCAGAAAAGGCGTGGCGAGGAAGGATTTCTGCCGTGCAGTCATGCAGCACCTCCGTTTGCGCGCATGGCTGCAAGTGGTTCCGTGTGAGTGCGCATGACCTCGGGTGCGATCGAAAAGTAGTGGCGAGGTGTCATCAAGGTGCGGGGTGGAAAGTGCTGCGGAGTCCAGTGGTGGCCACGCACCCCAGCGGAAAGTGTCTGCGAGTGGTCGCCAGTGGCCTGGGGTGGCCGGGAGAGCCGCTTATCAAGGTCGGATAACCGTCGAGGAACGGAGCCGAACTGGAACCCTGAGGGGAGGCTGATGCTGGGGTTGACCATGGCGAGGGGCATTGGGAGCAAAGGCACTTCACGGTTGCTGCGAGTGACCAGACACATGGTCGCAGAAGCTGGCCCCATCGACGCGGAGGCGGCGCCCAAGTTTGATGCTGGCTACCAAAGCCGGCCGGCCTTGCTTTGAGCGAACCAGCTTGTAGAGCGCGCTACGCGTCAGGCCCGTGACGGGACACTGGCCAGCCGCCGGGATTTCCCAGTTGGCAGGCAGTGGAACTCGGCAGCCCCCGAATGCGAGACAGCGAGCGCAGGTCGCGAGGAGCGTGCCCGGAGGGAGTTGCCGGGCGATCGGTGACGGCCCGGCTGGGGAAGGTGATGGGGGCGTGTTGGTGGTGCCCGCTCCCGCACCGACCGGAACTTTGGCCGATGGAGACGATGGGGGAGTAAGGAGCGCTGCCTTGTGCGTCCGCGGGAGATTCGGAAGGCCGGGCGCAGGTCCCGACTCACGCTCAAAGAGCCGGATCAACGACTTCAGATGATTGGCGACGGTGATTGGTTTCCGGCGGCCCCACACTGAGGCATGCCACAGGTCAAAATCCGCCCGAACCACGGTGGAGAGAGGGCCGGAGGCTTTGGAACCCAGGATTTCAAGGAATAGGTCAAAGTGACGCTTCACCGATTCCCGTCGAGCGACGCTGTATTGCGTCAAGAGATCCGCGACGGCTTGCTCCACAGAGCGGGCGACGGCTGACTGGATAGAGGTGTTTGGATTCATTGTGGAATGGGGTGCGTGGTTACGTTGGTTGGGAGGAGATTGAAGAAGGCGGCTGCGGTCGCGGGGCGAACGACCGCCCGGTAGTGCTTGAAAATGATGCTGGGCGAGTTGCCCATCTGGCTGGCGACGTGGGTCTCGTTCTGGGTGAGCGCCATCAGGTAACTGGCGAAGGAATGGCGCAGGGCGTTGTGCGGCCAGGGGACGATGCCGGCGGTCACCGCCAGCTCGTGGAGCCAGCCCCCGAAGACATCCGCGTTGGCGGTGCCGGTCAGGAGCACCTCCCCCGGGCGGGCGCCGGTCAGCCAGGGCCGGAGGTTGGGGCGGATGTCCACGAGGCGGCGCTGCCGGGTCTTGGCGATGTCCGCCGGCACCTCGATCAGGTGCTCCTCCAAAATCAAGTGGCGGCCGCGCAACGCGCAGATTTCGGAGCGGCGCAGCCCAGCGAAGAGACCGATGGCGAGCGCCGGAACCAGCGCGGGGCGATGGACCAGCGCGGCGGCGAGCAGCAGTTCGGCTTGGTTAGGCATCAGGATGCCCGGTGGGGCCGGGCTCTCCGGGGGACGGGGGACGAACTCGGCGGCGTTGCGCGTCAGCAGCTCCTTGCGCACCGCGTCGTTGAGGACCGTGGTGAACGTGTTCAGCACGTTCGCGACCGAGCGCGGGGCGAGGTCCAGATCGGCGGCACACTCCTCGATGTCCGCCTGCCGGATGGCGTTGAGGGCAGTGCCGCCGAATTCGGCGAGGACGTGCTTCAGCTCGCTGTGGTAGGTCGCGAGGGTGTGGGGTTTGCAACTCAATTTGCGCGCGGCCAGAAACCCGCGGGTGAAGGCCTCCAGAGTGGGCGATTTGCACCCACCCGGATGAGCGCGCACGTAAAAATCGACCACCTCGGTAAGCGTGGCTCCATACGCCTTCAAGCGCCTGACCGCGTGAACGGCGTCCGCCAGCTGGGCCGGCGGCATGACGTCCGCCAGTTCACCTAGAAGCGCTCCGCAAACGTAAAGGTGTTGGACTCGTTTTGGGCGTTTTTCAAATTGGCAACAACGAGCTCCGGGTTTCCTGGCGCAACGTAACCCGCGGTCTCCAAGAGTGGCGTCCTGGCAGGCGCTATACGCTGCGACTGCAACTATATCAGCGCCGCCGCGATGGTGAGTTCGTGTTCAGTGTCGTGGATTCATGGTGCCATCCTGACACAACTGGAGTCGGTGATGACGAGGATTGAGAGGCCTAACGAAGTTTGATACTGATGACACTCTTCGCGGCAGCGCGAAGTGAATCCTCACTCCCGGTGCGACGCTGCTGCCGGCCGGCCGGCCGGCCGTTGTGCGTCGACAGATTCTTGATGAACTTCATGTGCAATGAGTCATGGCTCAGTTAGCAGTTCATTGAAAAAGTCTCTGGCAGATTGAACGGCAGTGGAACTGCGTAAGTCTGAGACTGCATGCGTGGCCAAGTGAATCCCCAGTCCGACATG
>JAYTIO010000549.1:0-3183 GCA_043731805.1 Pedosphaera sp.
CATGCGAACGGCGTTCAAAGAATGGGCCATCATCGTGGATGCGCTGGGGCGCGGGGAGCAAATCCTCCTCTTGCGCAAGGGCGGCATCGCCGAGGGCCGCGGCGGCTTTCAGGTCGAGCACCCGCGCTTTCTCTTCTTCCCGACGCTCTTCCACCAGCAGCGCGAATCCGTGCTCCCCGCCGCCCAGGGGCGCTACGACGAGATTGCCCCGCACCTCCCGCCGCCCGAGACGTTGCGCCTGGAGTTTTGCGCTGAGGTCGTCGCCTGGCGGAAGCTGACTTCCTTCGCCGCCGTCGAGCGCTTGCGCGGCCAGCACATTTGGCGCGACGACCTGCTGGCGCAGCGTTTCGACTGGGGCCAGGAGCAAAACCTCTTCGCCCTCGCTGTCCGCGTTTCCCGGCTGCAGCAACGCCGCGACCAGCCCATGCTCCCCACCTACGGTGGCTGCAAATCCTGGATTGAGCTCGCCGAGGAAATTCCGACCGAGGCCGCGCAACCCGTGCTCGCCGAAAGCGCCTTTCAAACCTGCCTCCACCAGTTCGAGTCCGCCCTCGCCGCCAGATGAACGCCCCGCGCCGCCGCCTGTCCAACCCCGCGCGTCCGACTAAGCACTAATTACTAATCACTTTCCCTTGGCCGCCTCAAACCAATCCGCCGTCCTCATCCCCGCGCCGACCAACGCTGCGGCGGCCACCAACGCCACCCTCCGCGACATCCGCGGCCCCGTGCCGTTGCCGCCGGAGTTGCTGTGGCTGTGGGTCGCGGTGGGCGCGGCACTGGGCGGCTTGCTGATGATGCTGGTTTGGAACAAGTGGTTCCGCCATGCGCCGCTGGCTCCCGCGACTCCGCCCGTCCCGCCGCATCAGCGCGCCAAGCACCGCCTCGCCGCCGCCCTCGCCCTGCTCACCCAGCCCAAGTCCTTCTGCACCGCCGTCTCCGACGCGCTGCGGCTCTACCTCGAAGAGCGCTTCGACTTCCGCGCGCCTGAGCGGACCACCGAGGAGTTCCTCATCGAGCTGCAACGCGCCGACCAGTTGAACGACGCGCAGAAGGACTTTCTCGCCGACTTCCTCGCGCGTTGCGACGCGGTGAAGTTCGCCAAGCACGAACCCAGCGAAGCCGAACTCCGCAGCCTCCACAGCGCCGCCCTGGGCCTCGTGGAAGAAACCGCTTACGACCTGAAGGTGGCGGGTAAAGGAACAGCGTGATGAGTCCCACGTCCAAAGTCCACGAGTCCCACGTTCAAAGTCATGGGCGCGTCCGGCAGCGAACGGACTTTGGGCTTTGGACCCGCCGCTCTTTGGTATCCGGTGCGCTGCCACCCTCCGATTCCCCATTCCGCATCCCCCATTCCGCATTCCAGTGACCTTCTCCTTCGCCCATCCCTGGTTACTGCTGTTCCTGCTCCTGCTGCCGCTGCTCGCGTGGCTCAAGGGCCGGCGCGACTTCCAGCCCGCCTTCCTCTATTCCTCCGTCCAGCTCGTGCGCGGGCTGACCGGCCAGGTGCAATCGCGCGCCGGAGCCTTCCTCCGCGCGCTGCGTTGGTTCGCGCTCGCCGCCTTCCTCATCGCCCTCGCGCGGCCCCAGCTCGGCGAAGGCGAGACGAAGGTTTCCGCCAGCGGCATTGACATCGTCATCGCCGTGGACCTCTCGCGCAGCATGGAGGCCGAAGACTTCAAGGACGCGCGCGGCCAGCGCATCAACCGTCTCGCCCTCGCGAAGGACACCGTCGAGAAGTTCATTCTCAAGCGCCCCGGCGACCGCATCGGCCTCATCGCCTTCGCCGGGCGCGCGTATGTGGCCGGCCCGCTCACGCTCGACCACGAGTTCCTCCTCGCGAACCTCCAGCGCCTTGGCTTCGGCGGCATCGAGGAAGGCACCGCGATTGGCGCCGGCCTCATCGCCAGCGTCAACCGCCTGCGCGACCTCCAGTCGAAGAGCAAAATCATCATCCTGCTCACCGACGGCGTGAACAACGCCGGCAAAGTCCCGCCGCTCACCGCCGCCGACGTCGCGCAGACGCTGGGCATCAAGACCTACACCATCGGCGTCGGCACCCACGGCGAGGCACCGTGGCCTTACACTGACCAGTTCGGGCGTCGTCGCGACCGCATGATGCCCGTGGACATTGACGAGGACGTGCTGAAGCAAGTCTCCGAGAAGACCGGCGGCAAATACTTCCGCGCCGACAACACCGAGACCCTGCGCGGCATCTTCGCCGAGATTGACCGGCTGGAGAAAAGCACCGTCGAGGTGAAGAAGTTCCAACGCTACCGCGAGCTGGCCCACTGGACCGTGGCGCTGGGCCTGGGGCTGTTGCTGGCGGAAATCCTGTTGGCGAATACGCTGTGGAGGAAACTGCCGTGAGGGGAAGTGATTAGTAATTAGTTCGCACTCCAACCACATGAACCACTCACTAATCACTAATCACTAATCACTTTCCCCGCCCATGCACTTCGCCTTGCCCAACCTCCTCTGGCTCCTCCTGCTGGTGCCCCTCCTCGCCCTCTTCCTCCTTTGGGCGTGGCGCACGAAGGAGCGGCTCATCGCGCAGTTCGTGCAATCGCGGCTGCTGGCGCAACTCACCGTGGGCGTCTCGAAGACCCGGCAGCAAGTGCGGCTGGCCTTGCTCGTCGCCGCCGTCGGGTGCGCCGTGCTCGCGATGGCACGACCGCAGTGGGGCTTCACCTGGGAGGAGGTTTCGCAGAAGGGTTTGGACATCGTCGTGGCCATTGACACCTCGCGCTCGATGCTCGCCGCCGACATTCCGCCCAACCGCCTCGAACGCGCCAAACTCGCCGCGCTGGACTTGATGAAGCTCGCCAAGAACGACCGCCTCGGCCTCGTCGCGTTCGCCGGCAGCTCCTTTCTCCAATGCCCGCTCACGCTCGACGAAGAGGCCTTCCGCCAAGGCGTCGCCGCGCTCGACGTGAACATCATCCCCCAAGGCGGCACCGCCATCGCCGAGACGATTCAGACGGCGCTGGCCGCGTTCAAGGACGGCGACAACCACAAAATCCTCGTGCTCTTCACCGACGGCGAGGACCACGAGGCCGGCGTGCTGGAAGCCGCGCAAGCCGCGAACGCCAAGGGCCTGCGCATCTTCACCATCGGCATCGGCAGCGCGGCGGGCGAACTCATCCGCGTGCCCGACGCGAAGGGCAAGCTGGACTTCCTCAAGGA
>JAYTIO010000550.1:0-2824 GCA_043731805.1 Pedosphaera sp.
GGCCGTAGTGGGTCTTGATGACCTTCTCGATCTCCTCGCGCGTGGCGAGCACGGGCTGGATGTTCAGCCCGGTGAGCAGGCGCAAGTCATCGAACGCATACAGGTCAAACGGATCGCTCGTCGCCACCTGCAAGATGCCGTCCACGCGCCCCACCGGCACGAGCCTTTGCCGGTAAACCACGCGCGCCGGCAACGCCCGCAGCAGTTCCCCATCGAACACCCGGCCCTCCAACGCAACCACCGGCAGGTGGAGTTGCTCGCCGAAGACTTCCAGCAACTTCTGCTCGGTGAGCCAGCCCTGCTGCACCACCGCGCGGTCCAAACGCAGCCCCTCGGCCGCCTGGAGCCGCTGCGCCTCCGCGAGTTGCTCGGCGGTGAGCAACCCCTGCTGCGTGAGAATGTCCGCGATGGTCATGGGCGAGGTTGGATTCCAGCGCGCGCGCCGTCTTCACAAAAAATCAGGCCGGTCGGCAAAGGCGACTGCCCCGCCGTCATCGCCCAGCAAGTCCGTGAGCAGGAAGTGATGAAGGTGTGAAGAACTGCCGCGTTGCCCCGTTGCCTCGCCCCCTGCTAATCTCTCCGCATGGCACGGAAAAAACCAACGGATGCACCACCCGCCGCACCGGTCAAGGCCACCAAACCCTCCGCCCTCCTCGACACCCGCGTCATCTACTGCGGCGACCTCACCTAACTCTTCCCCCCCATGCCGCTCTCGTGGAACGAAATCAAACACCGCGCCATCGCCTTCGCGAAAGACTGGCGCGACGAGACCCGCGAAGACGCCGAGGCCAAGTCTTTTTGGGACGCCTTCTTCCTCGTCTTCGGCAAGGAGCGCCGCGTCGTCGCCAGCTTCGAGGAGCCGGTGAAAAAACTCTCCGGCGACTGGGCCTACATTGACCTCTTCTGGCCCGGCACCCTGCTCGCCGAGCACAAGAGCGCCGGCAAGGACCTCGGCAAAGCCCACGCCCAGGGCATGGAATACATCCGCGCCCTCGTGGACAGCGGGCGGGGCAAGGAAGTCCCCCGCTACCTCATCGTCTCCGACTTCCAGCGCATCGCCATCCACGACCTGGAGCCGGAGCAAGACCCCGACGCGCCCCTTCTCCAGCGCCTCCCGCCCTCTTTCGAGTTTCCGCTGGCCGACTTCCACAAACACATCCGCCACTTCTTTTTCATGGCGGGCTACCGGCAGCACAAGCTCAACCCCGAAGACCCCGCGAACGAAGAAGCCACCCAGCTCATGTGCGATTTGCACGACGCGCTGGAGCAGGGCGAATACGGCACCGACACCACCGGCCACGCCGGGCACGAGCTGAAACAATTTCTCGTCCGCCTCCTCTTCTGCCTCTTCGGCGAGGACAACGGCATTTCCCGCAGCTTGCCTTGCCAAAAAATCTGAACACTCCACAATCCCACGTCATGGAAATGGCCCAACTCCTCGAAGACCTGCCGGTCCGTGCTAAACGGGCCGTCGCTCATTACTGGCGCACTCGCGCCCTTCAGGCCGATAAACAGAAGCTGAGTGGCCTGTCCGACCAAGGCAGCCGAGGCGCGGCCACTGGTGGCGCACAGATGGACGAATTCTTGGGCCTCCTTGCCTACTATCTCGAAGCGATTGGCATTCCGCGCGATGCACTTCACTTCCATCAGCACCTCGAACTGCCTGGTTTCTTCCGGCCAACGAAAAAGTGGGACCTGTTGGTCGTCCTTGACCGCCAACTCGTCGCCGGACTCGAAACCAAGTCCCAAGTCGGTTCGTTCGGGAACAACTTCAACAACCGCACGGAGGAAGCGATGGGCTCCGCCCTGGACCTTTGGACCGCGCATCGCGAGGGCGCGTTTGGCACTGGGCTTGCCCCGTGGCTCGGGTATCTTTTTCTGCTGCAAGATTGCCCCGCCTCGCAAAAACCCGTCCGCACCGACGAGCCGCATTTCAAAGTCTTCCCCGAGTTTAAGAACGCCTCCTATGCGCGGCGCTACGAACTCTTCTGCCGCAAGCTGGTCCGCGAGCGCCATTACACCGCCAGCGCCCTTCTCCTCGCAGACGTTGAGACCGGCAGCAACGGCGCATTTACCGAACCCGCCCCAGACCTCGCCCTTGTCGGCTTCGTCACGAGCCTGCTCAATCATGCCCGCAACTATATCCGCTGACCCCCCGGCCTGCACGCAGCGGCTCATTCTCGGCGACGCCCGCGACCTCTCAATAATCGCCGATGGCTCCGTCCACCTCGTCCTGACCTCGCCGCCTTACTGGAATCTGAAGCGCTATAATGAGCATCCCGACCAGATGGGCCACATCGCGGACTACGAGGACTTCCTCACCGAGTTGGGCCGCGTCTGGCGTGAAGCCTACCGCGTCCTCGTCCCGGGCGGGCGGCTCGTTTGCGTCGTCGGCGACGTCTGCGTTTCGCGCAAGAACTTTGGCCGCCATGTCGTCTTTCCCCTCCATGCAGACATCTGCGTCGCCTGCCGCCGGATTGGCTTCGACAACCTGAACCCCATCATCTGGCACAAAATCTCGAACGCCTCCTACGAGGTCGAGCGCGGCGGCGGCGGCTTCCTGGGCAAACCCTACGAACCAAACGCCATCATCAAGAACGACATCGAGTTCATCCTCATGCAGCGCAAACCCGGCGGCTACCGCCAGCCCACCGAAGCGCAGCGGGACGCGAGCCGCATTGGCAAAGAGGACTTCCAAACGTGGTTTCAGCAGTTCTGGCAAATTACCGGTGCGTCCACCCGCGAGCACCCCGCGCCCTATCCGCTCGAATTGGCCAACCGCCTCGTCCGCATGTTCTCCTTCACCGGCGACACCGTGCTCGAC
>JAYTIO010000551.1:0-18404 GCA_043731805.1 Pedosphaera sp.
CGCGGCCCGTGGCGGAGTTCGTGGTGCCGCCCGCCATGCTGTGGCCGGGGTAGTAGATGAAGCCGCCCTTGTTCGTCGCGTCGCCGGAGGCCCAGGCCTTCTTTGAGCCCAAACTCCGAAATGGGCTGGCCGCGAAAGGGCGCAAAGAACGCACAGCCAAGCTGCTGTCAGCCGGACGGTCCGGCTAAAAATCGTCCCGATCCCCGTCAGTTCCACCTCGGCTGCTTTGGGTGCTTTGCGCCCGTTCGTGGCTCAACTTCGGCATTCGGGTTGAGCAGAAGTTCGCGGAGTTTCTGCGGATCCACCTTTTGCACGGAAGACTTGGCCGCGTGCGCATGGTCGAACGGTCGCAGCAGTGCTTCCGCTTCCAGCCCACCAACGACACGTTCACGACGCTGCCCATTGCGGCGGCCGACTGGACGTGCCTCTGCGACTAGGTGTCCACCGTCATCGTGGAAAGAGCCATCTGGGAACTCCGCTCCGGGACCTGGTCTTCCAGTTGGCTGCGACGACGGCGGCTGGGTTCCGGGTGCTTCACCAAGTGGGAGATTTCTGGGCGACCGGGCATGGTTAAGCGATGGGTTCGACGGCTCTCCGGCCTGCTGGCCGCCTTGGCATCACAAGGCCGAGGTTTATGCTTTCCCCCCGGTGGCTGAGGTATCGCCGGGCGCTTAGGGATTTTTTGACTCGAGGAAATGGCTCAACACGGCGAGCAGTTCGTCGGCGGAGAAGGGCTTGTTCAAAGTCCAGTGGGCCCCCAGCTTTTGGGCCAGGCTGAGGAAGGTGGTGCCAGTGGCCGGCACCCCGCCTGAGATGGCGATGACCTTGAGGTCAGGATGTTGCCGCCGGATTTCCATGATGGTCTCGATGCCCTCTTTCCCCGGCATGAAGAGATCCACGATCGCCACCTGCGCCGGAAAGGTGCGGAGACAGGCGACGGCGGCTTCACCGTCGGCCACTTCACGGACCTCGTGGCCGAAGAGGCCGAGCATCCGCTGGAGGAGGAAGCGAAACTCCTGCTCGTCATCAACGATTAGAATTTGTGCCATCGCGTTCGCGCGGACAGGCGGCCCGCTGGCAGTCTATCGGCGCAAGCAGGCGCACACTGAAGCCCCAATTCCAAACTCCGGTGGAAAGGTGCCGCCGCGCCGGGCGGGACTGAGTGACTGCTCAAGCGCCGCCGCGCTTCTGCCGATGTTTCCCCCAGCGTTGCCTCGGCATGAGCCACGAACCCACCACCTTTCTCGCGCGCCGCCCGGACGGCGTTGCGCCCGTCTCGCCAGCGGCGGCCCCGCCGCGCGACGGCCACTTCCGCTCCGCCGAAGCGTTCTACCACGTCATGGTGGACAACCTGCCGCACTTCGTCTTCCGCAAGGACCCGCTGGGCCGCTTCACCTACGCCAACCAACTGCTGTGCGAGAACCTGGGCCGGGACTTGGAGGAACTCCTCGGCAAGACAGACTTCGACCTGTTCCCCGCCGCCCTGGCCAAGGCCTATCAAGCCGGCGACCAGCAGGTCATGCGCTCCGGCCAAAAACTTGAGGCCACCGAGGAATATTGTCGGACGGACGGCTGCCAGCGCTACATCCAGACCGTCAAGGTGCCGCTCTTCGACCCCTATGGCCGCGTGGTCGGCGTGCAAGGCGTGTTCTGGGATGTCACCGAGCAGAAGCACGCCGAAGAAGCCATCCGCGAGCAGGCTGAACTGCTGAACCTCGCCGGCGACGCCATCATGGTGCGGGATGCCAACGGACGCACCACGTTCTGGAACCGCGGCGCGGAACGGCTCTACGGCTGGGCCGCCACCGAGGCCAAGGGGCAGCCCACCGCCAACCTCACGCACGAAGACGCGGACAAGCTCATGGAGATTGAACTGAGCCTTCAGGCGCGCAGCGAGTGGAGCGGGGAACTCCGGCAACAGTCGCGCGCCGGCACCGCCATCACCGTCATGAGCCGCTGGACGCTCGTGCGCGACGCGCACGGCCACCCCAAGTCCGCCCTCATCATCAACACCGATCTCACCGAGCGCAAACGCCTGGAGGCACAGTTCCTCCGCGCGCAGCGCATGGAGGGCGTGGGCACGCTGGCCAGCGGCCTGGCGCACGACCTCAACAACATCCTCGCCCCGATCATCATCTCCGTCCCGCTGTTGCACTGCAAACTCACCGAAGGAGAAACCAACGAGATCATCGCCACCATCGAGAACAGCGCCCAGCGCGGGGCCAGCATCATCCGCCAGCTACTCACCTTCGGCCGGGGCGTCGAAGGCGAACGCATCCCCGTCCAAGTCCGCTACCTGGTGCAGGACACCGTCAAGATCGCCCGCGAGACTTTCCCCCGCAGCATCCGCCTGCGCACCCTCGTGCCCGATGACCTCTGGTCCGTCCTCGGCGACCCGACGCAAATCCACCAGGTCCTGCTCAACCTCGCCGTCAACGCCCGCGACGCGATGCCCAACGGCGGCGAGTTGTGTTTCGCCGCCCAGAACCTCGTGCTGGACGATCAATACGCCGCGATGAACATCAAGGCCAAGCCGCTCCCGCACATCCTCCTCCGCGTGCAGGACACCGGCACCGGCATCCCCCGCGAGATTCGCGACAAGATTTTCGACCCCTTCTTCACCACCAAAGAAGTCGGCAAAGGCACCGGGCTGGGCCTCTCCACCGTCGTCGGCATCGTCAAGTCCCACGGCGGCTTCATCGAGCTCGACACCGAGCCGGGCCGCGGCACCGCCTTCAGCATCTACCTGCCCGCGCTGCCGGACGCCCGCCCACCGGTCGCGCTGACCACCCCGGCCCCTTCCCCCAATGGCACCGGCGAAGCCATCCTGGTCGTGGACGACGAGGAAAGCGTGCGGACCGCGACCCGCAAGATGCTGGAACGCCACGGCTATCGCGTGTGGGTCGCCGGCGAAGGCGCGCAAGCCCTGGCGTTGTTCTCCACCCGCATCGGCGAGATCAAGCTGGTCATCACCGACGTGGACATGCCCGTGATGGACGGGCTGGCGCTGGTGCGCGTGCTGCGGAAGATGTCACCGGGCCTCCAAATCCTTGCCTCGACCGGCCTGAGCACCGACCAACGCATCGAAGCCTTGCATCAACTCGGCATCACCCAGCCGCTCTACAAACCCTACACCGCCTACGAGCTGCTCAAGGCCGTCCACCAGGCGCTACTTCAAACCGGGGGGTGAAAGAGTGCGCGGGGAATGAACCCAGCGGTGCGGTCGTAACTCCGCCGCCCCGGCCTAGGTGAACGCCTTCAGGTCCGTTTCCGCCGCCGCCAAGTCGCTCTCCGTGTCCAGCTCCAGCCCGTGGATGGGATCGAACTCGGTCAACTGCCGCCACTCCGGCAACTGGTCGTAGGGCGTGTCGGTCTGGCGCTCGTGGCCGAGCGTTTCGCTCGCCTTGTGCGCGAGCACGTCCGCGAAGCCGCCGACCGCCGCGAGCAAGCCTTTGTCCCCACCCGCCCTGCGCAGCAGGTGCGGGTCCGTGGGCCGATGGTGGAACCACACGGCGGTGCGCACGTGCGGGTGGACTTGGAGGCCGTGGCAGAGCGCCGCGCCGATTTGCGCGTGGTCAATGGCGAACATCTCGCGCTCGGCGATGAAGTGCCCCCGCTTTTGGCTCCACGCCCGCTCGAGCACGCTTTCAAACTCCCGGGGCAGGTAATGCTCGATGAGCAGCTTGCCCGCGTCGTGCAGCAGGCCCGCCAGATATTCCATCCCGCTGCACTGCCGGAACGCAAGGTCGAGGCCGCCCGGATGCAATTGGTGGCCAGCCCCGGCTCCTTGCTGCTGAGGCTCGCCAACTCGTCCATGCCCACCGCGTCGTCCTTCGCCAGCCGCGTCAGCTTCAGCACGGCGGCGGAGAAGGACGGGAAGCTGTCGCCCTATTCGAGGACTTCCAGCATCCGGTCGCGCGCCCAGCGTTTGGTGGGGCAGGAAAGTTCCAGATACGGGAGCAACGGGCGGTGGCTCGGCTTTTCAAGCTTCAACATAGATGGGTTCCTTCACGCCGGACATTGCGGCGAAGTTGCGCAGGCGCTCCAGCAAGCTCGGCGAGATGCGGTTGCCGGCGGCGATGATGAGCAGGTTTTGCGACGTGAGGACATCCGAGACCAGCACGTGGCCGGGCTTCAAATCCTTGAAGGCGATGCCCGTGGTCGCCTTCCGCGCGCCCGCGCCGACCACGACGGCGACGGCCTCCAGCAAGGGCGGGTCGTAATGCCCGGTCCGCTCGCGCATCTGCGCCAGCGCCTCGCGCCGCGAGCTGCCGCGCGCTTCGAGCTGCCCCAGGTCCAGCAGCACTTTCAGCAGGCGCGCGCCCGGCGGAATCTCCGGGCCGCCCGGCGTGTCCAGCGGGTAGCCGGAACCATCAAAATGCTTATGCTGGAAGAGCACCATGCGCGCGACCTGCTGCAGCCGGGGAATGTGCGCGAGCAAGTTGCTCCCCGCCTCCGGCACGCGCCGCACCATCGTCTCCTCCGCCGCCGAGAGCGCCGCGCCCAGGCGGGCGCGCCGCGCCACCTCCGCCGGCAGCGTGACCTGCCCCAGGCCGTGCAACATCGCGGCCAGCTCCAGTTCCCAGACGTTGGGCAACGCCAGCGCCACCGCCACCGCGCGCATCTGCTCCCGCACCACCTGCCCGCGCCCAAACGTCTCCGGGGCCAGCAGGGAAAGGATTTCCGTGAGCACCCGCACGCTGCCGCTGAGGGTGTGCTCCAGTAACTCGCGCTCCGCCGTGATGAGCCGGTGCTGCGCCAGGGCGGCGGCGAGCGCGGCGCCCAGCGTCTCGGGCGGACAGGGCTTCGTGAGGAAGCGGAAGATGCTGCCCTCGTTCACCGCGTCCATCGCGGTCTGCTGGTCGGCGTTGCCCGTGAGCATCAGCCGCACGGTGTCCGGCCAGCGTTCCTTCACCTGCCGCAGCAGTTGCAGCCCGGACACATTGGGCATCCGCATGTCGGACACGATCACCGCGAACGGCCCGGCATTCTCTAAGAGCGCCAGCGCCGCCTCGCCGCCGGGCGCGGTCTCGAGTTGAAAGCGCCGGCGCAAGTTCCGCTGAAAGCCGGCGAGCACATTGGCGTCGTCGTCCACGCAAAGAATCTTCTCCGTCACAGCCCGCCTCCCGGCTGCACGTGCACGCGGCAATCCTCCTGCCAGGCCGCGACCCGGCTGGCCTTGCCCACGCGCAGGAGATAGTCGTGGTCGAGCGCGGCGCGTTTGCCCGTGACCGCCTCCTGGTCCAGGTCGTAAGCCAGCACGTTCGCCGCGTGCACCGCCGTGAGTGGGCTGAACGCATTCTCCAGCGTGCGGCTCGGGTGGTGATGATACGAAACACACTCGACCACCGGCACCGGCAAGCCCCACAGGCCGAGCAAGTAACCGCCCACTTCCGCGTGCGTGCAGCCGAAGATGCCGTGCTCCGCCGCCGTGAAGGTCAGCCCCCCATCCTGCGTGAGCTTCATGGCCCGCGCGTAAGGCCCGCTGAAGTTCGCCGCCAGCACCAGCTTGCCGGCGTCGTGGAGCAACCCGCCGATGAACGCCTCGTCCAGCAGCTTCGCCTCCGCGCCCTCCATCCGCGCGATGTGCCGGGCGCAGGCGGCGGTGAGCAAACTGTGATTCCGCAGCGCGACCATCGAGATGCCCCCAAGGTCCGTGTGCTCGTATTGGGAGAACGTGTGCAGCGAGAGCACCAGCGCCTTGATGGTGTCGAGGCCGAGGTAGTTCACGGCGTCGGCGGCATTCGCCACCCGCCGCCGCAGGCCGAAGAACGCCGAGTTCACCAGCTTCAATACCTGCGCGCTCATGCCCACATCCTGGGCGATGACCTCGCCGACCCGCGTCAGCGAAGCGTCCGCGGACTGGAGCTCCTCCACCACCCGCAGATAGACCGTCGGTAAGCTCGGCAGCCGGCTCATCTGCGACACGAGCGCCTTCACCTGCTCGTTATCCAGCGAGTCGCCCAGTGCCACCGCGCGCTGCACCGTGGCCTTGAGCACCTCCGGCTCGCAGGGCTTGTGCAAATACTGGTGCGTGGAGCCGACCGCCTTGAGCACCAGGTCGTGGTCCGCGTGGCCGGACAGAATGATGCGCACCGTCTTCGGGAAGCGCCGCATCACCTCGGAGAGGAGCTGCGCGCCGTTCATCCCCGGCATCCGCATATCCGAAATCACCACGTCCGCCGGGGCCGCCGCCATCCGCTCCAACGCCACGGCCCCGGACTCGACAAACTCCATGTCCCAGTCGTTGCGCATCGGGCGCAACATCCGCTGCAACCCTTGCAGCACCATCGTCTCGTCATCCACGAACAGCACCCGTTTCTTCATGCGAGTCCTAGTGGTTGACCTTCCCCACCGTCAGCGGCAGCCGCACGATGAACGTGGTGCCTATCCCCGTCTCGGTCTCGAACGCGATGGTCCCGCCGTGCTTGTCCACCACCACCGAGCGCGCGATGGCCAAGCCCTGCCCCGTCCCCTTGCCCACCTCCTTCGTCGTGAAGAAGGGCTCGAAGATGCGCGCGCGCGCCGCCTCCGGGATGCCCGTGCCCGAGTCGCGGATGCGCACGTCCGCCCAGTCGCCGTCCTTGCGCGTCCGCACCGTGATGACGCCCTTGCCGCCCGCGCCATCGCCCAGCTTGGCGGCGATGGCATGGGCCGCGTTGACGATGAGGTTCAGCACGGCCTGGTTGAACTCCCCCGGCAGGCACGGCACCGGCGGGAGCGTGGCGTCGAAGTCCGTCTCCAGCTCGGCGAAATACCTCCACTCGTTGCGCGCGACCGTGAGCGTGCTCTCGATGGCGCGGTTCAAATCCACCGGCGTCTTCTCCTCCGAACCCGGATGCGAGAAATCCTTCATCGCCCGCACAATGGTCGCGACGCGCTCCACCCCGGCCAACGACTCCCCAATCGCCCGGGGAATCTCCCCCTGCAAATACCCCACGTCCGCCGTCTCCGCCGCCGCCGCCGCCGCCGCGATTACCTCGGGGGGCGCCCCGCCGTGCTGCGTCGCCACGAGCAACGCCCCGTGCGCGGCCAGCAGCCGCCCGAGCTCGCGAAACGCATCCTGGAGGAAGCGCAGATTGTCCCCGATGTATTGCGTCGGCGTGTTGATTTCGTGCGCGATGCCGGCGGCCAGTTGGCCGATGGACTCGAGCTTCTGCGCCTGCCGGAGCTGCGTTTCCAGCTCGCGCCGCTGCGTCGTGTCCACGGCCAGCAGGATGTAGTTGAGTCGGTTCTCCACGTCTGGCTTGCTCGGCGTGACGCTCAAGTTCAGCGATATATGGCGCCCCGCCGCTGGCGTGAACTGAAAATTATCCAGCTCCAAGTGCCGGTCCGTATGCACCGCCTCGCTCACCACCGCCAGCAGCTTCTCCCAATCCCACGCCAACGGCAGCGCGTGGAACGGCCGCCCCATCACCGCCTCCGCCGCGAGCCCGAACTTCTGCGCCGCCGCTTCATTCCACCGCGCCACGCGCCCCGACACATCCACGCCGATGAGCACGGCGGAAATCGAGGCGAAGAGTTTCTCCGTCTCCGTGTGCATCCGGCGCATCTCCTCCTCCTGCTGCTTGCGCTCCGTGATGTCGAAGATGACCCCGTCCAGCCAGCGCACGCCGCCCGCCGCGTCGAAGACCGCCTGCCCCTTCTCATGCACCCAGCGCAGCGTGCCGTCGCCGCGCACCACGCGGTAGTCCGCCACGTAAGGCTGCCGCCGGCTCACCCCTTCCTGAAGCGCCGCCAGCACCTGCGGCAAATCCTCCGGATGCGTGATGGAGGTAAACGTCTGCGCCCGGTCATCGAGGAAGTCCGTGCTGGGGAAACCCGACAACTCCCAAATCAACTCGCTCACGAACTCCATCCGCCGCTCCGGCAGCGGCGTGCAGCGATAGACCGCCCCGGGAATGTTCGCGATGAGCGAGCCGAGCCGCTCCTCGTTCTCCCGCGCGAGGGTCTCGACCTGCTTGCGCACCGTTACGTCTCGTGCCACGAGCACCAGCTTTTCGACCTCACTGCGTTCATTCCGAATCGCCGAGCCGGTGGATTCCAGGATGCGCCAGGTCCCGTCCTTGTGCCGCATCCGATACTCCACTTGGTTGTTGCCGCCGGACTCGATGGCTTGGCGCGCCGCCGCCGCCACGCGCTCGCGGTCCTCGGGATGCACCTGATCGAGCGAGTCAGTGCTCGTCAATTCGGCGGGCGAGTAGCCCAGCGCACTCCGATAGGAAGGGCTGTTGTAGAGGCGCTGGCCGTGTGCATCCACCACGGCGATGAGATCCGCCGCGTTGTCCGTGATGAGCCGGAGCAACTCCTCGCTGCGCCGCAACTGCGTCTCGGACTTGCGCCGCTCCTCCAGCTCCCATTTCACCTTTTCGAGCGCCCGCCGCGCCTCTTCCGTGCGCTCGAAGACGCAATTCTCCAGCCCCGCCACGTGGGCCTGCAACGCGACGAAGTTTCGCCACTTCGCGGTCATCGCATTGGCGAGCTGGAGCACTTCGAGAATCTCGAACGGCTTCTTGAGGATGATGAGCTGGTCGGTGTTCCCGAAGCGCGCGAGCAGTTGCGTCAGCGCCTGATCCGCCGCGCCGGTGCAGACCACCGCCTGCAGCTCCGGGGAGATGTGCCAGAGCCGGCTTAACGTCTGCTGGCCATCCAGCCCCGGCATATACATGTCCACGAAGGCCATCGCAAAGGGCTGGCCCGCGTCCTCCGCCTTCCGCGTGAGCTGCGCCGCCTCTTCACCGCCCATCGCGGCGGTCACCTCGAAGGGCGGAAAGTTATCCTCGGCCTTCCTCGAGATCGGCGGCGGCTGCGTCAGCACCCGCCGCATGATGACGTGGATCTGTGGGTCATCATCCACCACCAGCACCCGCCGGTTCTGTCCCTTTGTGGAACCGTTCATAAGCAGTTCGCTCAACGCGCCGCCGCCGCCGCCTCGACCGCCGCCGCCAGGATGCGCGCCGCCGTGGGCAGCAATCCGTTCAGCTCCGCGAGCCGGGCGTTGATCCTCAGGAGCAAACTGTTCGCGCGGAACTCCACCAGCCGCCGATACCACCGGAGAAATTCCCCGCTCAGCGCGCCTTCGGGCTGCGACCCGCCCGTCGGCAGCTCGCCATCGCTGCCGAGCGCTGCCACCAGCCGCGCCGCGTGCAACGCGGGCGAAGCCTCCTGCAACGCCGCCAGCGCCGCGCTGGCCCCCGCCGCATCACCCGCGAGCAGTAACGCCTCCGCCCGCAGCGCGGCGAGGCCGGGATGTTCCGGGTGGTGGCTCACCGCCTCGCCAGTCCAATCGCCCGCGAACTCAAGCAACGCCGGCTCGCTCAACGCAATCCGCGCGCCGAGCAGCCACACGCGTGGCTCGGTCTCGCTGCCGGGCACCAGCTTGTGGAGCAAGTGCAGCGCGTCCACCTTGCGCCCGCGTTCGGCCAGCCAGCGGGCGAAGTCCAGCCGCGCCGCGCGCGCCCCGGCGTCTTCCGCCAGCGCTTTCAAGAAGGCTTGCTCCACCTCCTCGTGCTGCTGCGCGCCCCACTGGCACAGGGCCAGAATGTGGTGCGGGCCAGCCTTCAGGATGTCGCGGTTGATGGGGGAGAGGACGGGCTGGTGGCGCTTGGCGAGGCAGAGGCAGGCGTGCTCCGCTCCGTCGGCGAAGCGCTTCAAGTCGAGGCAAGCCAGCGCCGCCATGAAGTGCATCGAGGCGGTCAGGCCACCCTCGCGCGCCGTCCGCGACTCCAGCACGCGCAGCAACTCGGCGACCTCCTGCGCCGTGTGCAGGTGGCAGACGTATTGGGTGAGCAGCGACTCGCGTAACTCGGGCACAACATCCTTCATCGGCAGCTCCGTGAGCTGACTGAAGGCCAGCCGGTAATGGTCCAGCCCTTCCAGTAAACACCCGGAGCGCACGAGCTCCAGTCCAAGGTTCATCTCGAGGTTCGGCTCGCCCGGCAGCTCCTGCACGGCACGGCGCAACAGCGCGAGGTTGCGCGCCACTTTGTTGCGCTCCTTCACCACCTCGGGGTCGTAGCCGTGGTGGCGCAACGTCGTGGTGCCGAGCCGCGTCTCCATGTGCCAGGCCTCGCACTTCACGAGGACGCTCGGGAACACCTGCTCGTGGACACGCCCGTAGAAGAAGAGGCCGGGCGCGTTGCGCCAGACGCGCGGGACGTGACAGCAGCCGTCGGCTTCCTGTCCCACATTTTGCAAGCGCACGCGCACGGCCAGCACGCCGGGGGCTTGCAACTCGGCGCGGAGCTTCGCGTGCTCGGCCGGCGGCAGCTCTTCGTCGGCATCCAGGAACATCACCCAATCCCCGGTGCAGTGGGCGAGCGCGGCGTTGCGGGCGGCGCTGAAGTCATCCTCCCACGCCGCGTGATGCACCTCCGCGCCGTGCTCCTGGGCGATGGCCACGGTGCGGTCGGTCGAGCCGGTATCGAGCACGACGAGTTGGTCCGCCAAGCCGTTAAGCGACGTGAGGCACTGGCCGATGAACCGTTCCTCGTTCTTCGCGATGACGAAGACGGACACGCGCGGCGCGGCGCTCCCCGCAGGCAACGCGGGCCAGGCAATCTTCGGGTCGCGACTGTGCGTCGGGAGCGTCTTCTGGAACTTCTTCGCCGCCCGCCACTGCGGGGCGAGGGCACGGCCGCGCTCCGCACACCGCTTGGCCATCGGCACATCCCCAGCTTCGCGGGCGATCTCCGCGAGCAACAGCCACGCGTCGGGGTTGAAGGGGCGCACCTTCAAGCTGGCCAGCACGGCACTCCACGCCGGCACGAACCGCTTCTGCTGCAACGCGGCGCGGGCCGCGCACAGGTCGCCGAGGAGGGCGACGGTCGGGAGCTTGAAGTTGAACTGCGGCTTCTGCATGGCGCTCGCGCTGTCGCCGGACGGACCGAGCTTAGCTCGTGGAGCAGGCGTCCCCGCCTGCGGCAAGCGGGACGCTTGCGGGACAGCAGCCGTCGGGGCGGCTACTCCACCCGCGTTGCCCTTCAAGCACGCCAGCACGGCCTCCGCGCTGCGTTGCCACGTGAACTGCGTGCGGGCGAACTCGCTCGCCGCGCGGCCCTTGGCGCGGGCTTCCTCGCGGTTTCCGAGAACGTGGCGGAGGCGAGCGGACAGTGCGGACGCGTCGGGTTCAAACAGCCAGCCACCGCTGACCAACTCGATGTTGCCGACCTTGTTGCCGATGGGCTTCCGCACAGCGGGCAGGCGGTAGGCGAACTCGTCCGTCGCGAAGTCATCCGTGGAGCCGCCGCCCGTGCAGATGACCGGCAGCGCGCAGGCCATCGCCTCGAGCACGGGCAGGCCGAAGCCCTCGCCGCGATATGGATGCACGAGGCAATCGCACGCGGTGTAGAGGCTGGGCAGCGACTCGGGCGGCAGGTCGTCGGTCAGGTGGAGAATCTCCGGCGCGTTCGGCTGGGCTTGCGCGGCCTTGATTTGCACGCCGAGCGTCTGGCCTTGGTAAACGCTGTTGCCGCCGAAGTCTTTGATGACGAGGCAGACGTCGTCGGCCGCGGTGAAAGTGGCCAGATACGCACGCAGGAGCACGTCCGGTCCTTTGCGGTAGATGGTGCCGCCGACGAAGAGGAACTTGAACGTCTTGCGCGTCGCGAGCGGGAGCGGTTTCGCGTCGGGGCGGAAGCTCTGCGGGTCAATGCCGAGCGGGACGACCTTCACCTTCTCGGGCGCAACGCCCGCCGCCAGGTAGAGCCGGCGGACGTAGTTCGAGTAAGCCCAGAACTCGTCCACAGTCGTCGCTTGTTTCGCCCAATCCAGCGGCAACGCGCCGAACTCCCACGGCTGCATCACGACGAGCTTGCCCGTCGCTGGCCGTTGCCAATCCGGGGGCCACGCGTGGCGGACGGTGACTTGAGTGCCAGCGGGAGCGGTGGGCTTGAGTGTGCGCGCGAGGGCGGCCAGGGAGCCGGGGGCGTTCAAGGTGGCTTGGCCCAAGCGGGTCAGCTGGACGCCAGGGAGGTTTCCCAACGCACCGGTCAGTTCGCGGTTGACGTGCGAGAGGCTGCCGAAGTCGAGGAAGGAGCCGGACCAGGCTACTGAAACTGCGGACGTGTTCAGACGAGCCGTGCTGACGCCAGTCGCGTTCACTCGCACCGTCACGGTCTCGCAACTCGGCGTGCTGAACTTGCGCTCGATGGCCTCCAGCCGCTGCATCACCTTCTCCGCCACCGCCGCACGGGAGAAGTGCTTGGTCACGTGCTCACGAGCCTTCGCGCCTTTGGCGGCGGCTTCGGCAGGGTTCTCCTTCACGCGACGCATCAGTTCGCGGAGGTGCTTCTCCGAGGGCTGCGCCCAACGGTGGCCGAGGTAGTGCTTGAGATACGGCTCCACGCCGGCCACCTCCACCAACTCGTAGTCGAGCAAGTAGGAGTTGTCCCCGGTCATGAACTCCGTGTTCGCGCTCCAGCCGGTCGCGACCACCGGGCGGCCCATCGCCATTGCCTCGTGCATCGGGCGGCCCCAGCCTTCGCCGCGACTCGGCACGACCACGCAATCCGCAGCGAGATAAAGGCGTGGGAGGTCGCGCGTCGGGATTTGCTCGGTGAGCAGTTGGATGCGCGGGAGCGCCTTCTTGCCGAGGCCGAGGCTCGCGGCGAAGTCCCGAATGAGCGGCTCTAAGGTGTCCCGCGGGTCGGCATCCGGGTGGCCGAAGAGATAGGTGCGGAGGTGGAGGCACACGTCATCGGCAGCGGAAAACTCGCGCAGATACGCGGCGAGCAAAACGTCCCAGGCCTTCCGCCCGGACCACTCGAAGACGGAGACGAAGTTGAACTTCGCCGCGTTGGGCAGTGGCAACGGCGTGTGCTTCGCAGGGTCGAAGAGGTTTTCATCCACTGCGCCGGGGATGACCACCAGCTTGTCCCGCAGCACGCCGCTGTTGGCGAACGTCTCGACGTTGAACTGGCTCGGCACCCAGACTTCGTCCATCGCGTTGCAGCACGCCACCCAGTCGGCAGGGAGGCGGTCCGTCTCAAACATCGTCCGGCCTACATGGTAGAGGGCGTCAGCCACGCGCTTGAAGCCATGCGCCGGGTTGTGCGTGATGAAAATTCCGCCCCGGGCGAGGAACACCTTGTCGTGCATCGCCAGCAGGCGGTCGCGCTCATCGCGGGGCAGCTCACCGACGAATTGTTCTGAGGTAATGCTCGTGTCGTGCAAGATGCTCAAGTTGAGCTGGTGCGAGAGCGGGATGACGAAGTTGATGGCCTCGCTGGCGTAGCCGGTGGGGTTGAAGAACGGCGCGGCCCAGCGGATGGGAAGGTTGACGCGGGCTTGGTTTGCGAATGGACGCGCTGTGATGGTAGGCAGCTTTTCTCCCTCGCCCAGCGGGAGGGGGCTGGGGTGAGGGAGAGTGGCGGCTTTCTCAGCAGCGCGCTTGGCGGGCCGGCGCGGTCTGCCGGTCGCATCCAGCAGGCCTAGGGCGCGCCATTTGTTCGCGAGGTAACGTTGGTTCGCCGGGGAGCCGCCGACTTTGAGACCGGGTTTGGCCGCTCCGGACTTGTGCTCGTGGTGAAGCACCGGTGCGCCAGGGACGATGAAAACTTCCCAGCCCGCTGCGAGCGCGCGGACCGTGTAGTCGTCGTCCTCGTGCCAGAAAAGCCCGAGCTGCTCGTCATACTCGCCGACGGCCGCCGCGGTGGCAGCGCGGACCCAACAGACAAAGCCGCCGCACGCCACGTCAATCGGGCCCGGTATCCCAACGGGCACCGCCCCCAGTTCACGCACATCGCCACGCACCTGGAATTGATGCCCCACCGCCGTTCCAATGCCGACGTGCGGGTTGGCAGCGAAGAAGTTCGAGAAGTGCTCCACCCAGCCGGGCTGTAGCTCGATGTCGTTGTCCATAAAGATAACGAAGTCCGAGGTGCGCAGGTGCGGTTGGATGAGCTGGAGCAGGCGGTTGCGGCCACCGGGGACGCCGAGGTTAGCGGGGCTGAACTCGACGAAGAGGTTGTCATCCGTCTGCGCGGCGAGCCAGTCGCGGGTGCCGTCCGTGGAGCCATTGTCCACGATGAAGACGTTGTAAGGCTCGGTGCTGTGTTGCTTGAGGCTGGCGAGGCAGAGCTGGGTGTAGTGCAACGCGTTGTAAGTCATCAGTGCGATGTTCAAGCGCGCGGGCTTCACGGCGTCGCCGAAGTCAGGCACAGGGCAGGCGGCGCGGACCAACGCGGTGGACTCGGCGGCCAGCTCGCGCAACGCGTCGCAATCGGGATGCGCCTTGAAGGTGCGGTGGAGAATCGCGTGGGCGGCGGGGAGGTCGCCCGCTTGGTAGGCGGCGCTGACGGCGGCGAGTTCGGGTTGGAGTTCCGCCGGCAGTGGAGCGCGGACGCCTACGTCCGCAGTTGGTTTTGCAGTGTCGGTAGGGGCTGCGGACGTGGGCGTTCGCGCTCCATTGGCTTGGAGCTGGGCAAGCGCTTGGACGTTCTCCCGCGCCAGCGCGTTGCTCGGGTCGAGTTGGAGGATTTGCTCCAGCGTAGCGCGGGCGGCGGCGAGTTCGTTCCCTTGGAAGAAACACTTGGCCAGCATGGCGAGCGCGTTGACGTGCGCCGGCTGGAGTTCGAGCAAGCGCAGGCAGACGCGGCCGGACTCACTGAAGTTGCCGCGCTGCAAGAGCGCTTGGGCCAACAGGGCGAGGGCTTCCACGCCGTCGGGGTTTTCGACCAAGGCCTGGCGGGCGAGTTGCTCAACCTCGGAGCAGTCCGGTTGGCCGGGCGCGGCGTTGGCGAGGGCGGCGCGGAAGAACGTGCGGTGGGCCTCGGCGAGCTTGGCCCAGGAGAATTTCTCCACAACCGACGCGCGGGCAGCGGAGGCGAGTTGGGCGCGCAGTTCCGGTTGGTCGCGCAGTGTGAGGACGGCGGCGGTCAGCGCGGGCAGCGTGCGCTCGGCGATGAGCGCGCTCGCGCCGTGGTTGAGATACTCGGGCACGGTGCCGGTGTCGGTGGTCACGAGCGCGCGACTCATCGCAGCGGCTTCGAGGAGGGAGTTGTTGTTGCCCTCGAAGTCGGAGGCGCAGACCACGGCGTCCACGGAAGCGTAGAACTCGCGCATCTGTTCGCGGTTCAGGTTGCGGTCCGCGTAGCCGCAGAAGACGAGTTCGACGCCGGGGAGTTGACCGAGCGGCGCGATGAGTTCGGCGAAGCCTTTGTTCGGCGAGAGGCGGTTGCCGGCCCAGCCGAGGCGGAGTTGGCCAAGGGGCGAGGCGGCCGGCTGGCAAGGGGTGAAGAAGTCTGTGTCCACGCCGTGACTGAGGAGCGTGAGGTTCGGCACGTGCGGGGCGAAGATGCGTTGCAGCCGAGCGGAGACGGCGTGGACGCGGGCGAATTTGGTTTTGAGGGTGGCGATGCTTTGCTCGAAGCCGAGGCGCTGCCAGGTGCAGTGGGAGCGGATGCCGGTGATGTATTTGCGCGGGTCGTCGATGCACGCGGGGTCAACGAGGTTGAACTCCAACGGGTAGATGAGGTCGTAGTCGGCTTCGTTGAACGGCTCACCGGCGAACTTCGTGGTGAAGGTGAAGTCGGAGCCGAGCCGGGCGGTGAGTTCCTGGCAGTGGCGGTGGAAAATCCAGTTCGGCACATCGGCGAGGAGGAGGATGCGCGGACGGGAGGCAGTGGAGGCAGTGACGTTTTCTCCCTCACCCCGGCCCTCTCCCGCTGGGAGAGGGAGGGACGCTGGCTGCGCTGGGCTATCGCTTCCGGCTGCGGGCCTAGGCGTCCGCGCTCCCAGATGCGCGCGGACGGCAGCGGCGGTTTCGTGCTCGCCGGTTTGGTCGAGGCAGTGAGCGAGCGCTTGGAGGATGGACGCCTCGTTCGGCGTTTGCTGGAGGAGTTGGAACGCCGCCTTCGCGGCCTCGGCCCAGCGGGATTGGTCGAGCCGGAGGGAGAGTAGCGCGGTGAGTGCGGTGCGGTCTTGGGCATCGGCGGCGAGGGCGGTGGCGATTTCAGCTTCGAGCGCGGCGGTTTCGTCGGCACACGGCTCAGGAGCGCGGACGCCTACGTCCGCAGCAAGTTTGGTTTGGGTGGCGGGCGCTGCGGACGTGGGCGTCCGCGCTCCATTGGGTATGGGGGCGAAGGTCACGTCGGGGGCGATGACGGCCATTTTGTTCAGCGGGGCGCGGAGGGCGGCGGGGATGGGGTCGCCGGATTGTTTCGCGAGGAGGTATTTCCAGAGGGCGAAGTGGCGCTTGGCGTATTCGGGCCAGGTCCAGTTGGCGACGGCTTGTTGGCGGAGGCGTTTCTCGCGGGCGATGCTCTCGAAGATGCGGAAGAGTTCGGCGGGTTCGCTCCAGCCGTGGGTGATGCCGCCGGGGGCGTCGAGATGGAAACCCTGCGTGGTGACGATGGTCTGCACTCCAGCGGCGAGGGCGTCCATGTAGCCCATCGAGCCTTCGTCGAGGCCGAGGTAGAGGTAGTAGTCGAGGCTCGGCATGAGCTTCAGATACTCGGGGCGGTCGAAGGCCGGCCAGTGGTCCACGGTGAAGCCGCCGAGGCGGAGTTGCTTCACGTGTTCGTCCCAGCCCGCGCCCATGATGCGGAACTGAAACTCCTCGGGGGAGAGGCGTTGGGCGAGGTCGAGGAGGATGCCTTCGCGTTTGCAGCCGCTGGGCTGCACCTTGCTCGTGATGCCGATGACGGTGCGGCGGGCGCGCATCTCGCCGTCGTGGCCGGGATTGACGAAGCAGAGTTTCTCACGCGGCAGGCCGGCGGCGGCGAGGGCGTCCACGCTTTCGGCTGAGCAGCAGATAGCCATCGCGGCGTTGCCGAGCTGCTGGCGGAGGCGCTCGCGTTTCCAGTCGGCGTCAATGTGTGTGACCATGACGGTCTCCGTGGTGGTCTTCCGGCCGTCGTAGTCGTAGTAAATGATGTGGTGATTGATGTCGGCCTGCGGGTCGGGCTGCTTGGAAATGGTGGCGACGAGGCCGAGCGGACGGAGGTGCTCTTGGAGCTTCAGGGCGAACTTGCCGAGGATCCAGCCGTGGACATCTTCGTAGCAGACGATGTGGACTTTCATGAGTGGGGATTAGTTGGCGCGGGCGATGACGGCGGCGTTCCAGTCGTTGGCCGTCGGAGGTTGGTCGAGGTTGGGGAAAGCGCAGAAGTGCATCGGGCGCAGGCCGGCAGCGGTGAGGAGGCGGGTGATTTCCGAGGCGAAGAAGTAGCGGACGCGGTGTTGCTCGTGCGACTCGTCGAAGCGCAAGCCGTCGTGGGCGTGGCTGGTGACGATGTCGAGGCTGACGGTGTGCTTGGCTTCGTCGAGCGTGGGAGTGGAGGTGCGGCTGATGGTGTCGCCCGCGAACTCGGCGGTCTTCGTGCGGGTGAGCGGACGCTGCGTGAGGACGCCGGGGCCGTGCCAGTAATCGCAGATGAAGAGGCCCCCGGAGTCGAGATGGCGGCGGGCGTTCTTGAACAGCGCGAGCGCATCGGCATCCGTGGTCTGGTAGCTCAGGACGGCGAACATGCAGGTGACGAGGTCGAAGTTGGCGGCCAGGTCGGTGCGGCGGGCGTCGCCGACCTCGAAGCGCACGTAGTCGGTGTGGCCGTTGAGCGTGGTCCGCTTGCGCTGGGCGCGCTCAATCATCGCGGCAGACTGGTCGAGGCCGGTGACGTGAAAGCCGCGTTGAGCAAAGGGAATCGCGTGGCCGCCGGTGCCACAGCCGAGGTCGAGAATGGTGGCGGGACGGTGGTCGAGGTAGCGCTCGGCGGCGGCTTGGACGAAGTCGCATTCGCCCTCGTAGTCCTTGTCTTGGTAGAGCGCGTCGTAGGCGGAGGCGTATTGCTGGAACATGGCTTAGGCGAGGTTGAGGTGAGTCACGAAGGAAGTTTGCGCACACGGCAGTAGGGCTTCTCCCGCTCCCTTCATCGGATGAGGGGAGCGGGCCGGGGTGAGGGGTTTCATGCTTCGGCGCAAGGTGCCGCACCACTCATCCGGCCTGCGGCCAACTTCTCCCCTCTTCCGAGGAACGGAGCGGGCGCGCGGCGTAGCCGTTCGGTAAATGGGGTTGGGCTTCACAGGCGAGCGTCAGTCGGCGGTTTCACGGAGGACTTCCCGGAGATTTTCGCAGACGTAGCCGAGTTGGTCTTCCGTGAGCGTGGGGCCGCTGGGCAGGTAGAACGTGCGGTAGGCCGCTTCGTTCGCGCGCGGGCAGGCGTCGCGGCGGGTGAGGCCCTTGGCGAGAAAGATTTCCTGGAGGTTGAACGGGATGAAACCTTCGCGGGTCTCGATGCCGCGCTCGGCGAGGCGACGCAGAAGCTCGCCGCGTCGCAAGGCCAGCGGGCCGCGCAGGCCGACGTGATACATCCAGTAAACGTTGTGCGCGTAGTCGGCCTCGCCGGGGAGCTGGAGGCAATCGAGGTCGGCGAGGTGCTCGGCGTAGAAGTGCGCGTGCTGGCGCT
>JAYTIO010000552.1:0-7040 GCA_043731805.1 Pedosphaera sp.
CGCGGCCCATGCCGGCGGCTTCCAGCCGCCGCCCAGCACCCCGCCAACGCCAACGGACGGCGGCTGGAAGCCGCCGGCACGGAGCATCGGCGTCATCGGCTTGGGCGCGGGTTCGATGGCGGCTTATGCGCGGGCGGGCGAGCGGTGGACGTTCTACGACATTGACCCCTCGGTGCTCCGCATCGCGCAGGACACGAACTACTTCACCTTCCTCGCGCGCTCGGCGGCAGCGGAGACGCAGCTCGTGGAGGGCGATGCCCGCTTGCGGCTGCGCGAGGCGGTGGATGGCGGCTACGACTTGCTCGTGCTCGACGCGTTCAGCTCGGATGCCATCCCGGTGCATCTCATCACGCGGGAGGCGGTGGCGCTGTATCTGCGCAAGCTCGCTCCCGGCGGGCTGCTCGCGTTCCACATCTCGAACCGCTACCTCGACCTCGAACCCGTGCTGGCGAACCTCGCCGCCGACCTGCGGCTCGTGACGCTGGGCTGCGATGACATGTCGCTCACGGAAGCCGAGTTCGCGACCGGACGCGAGCAAGCGCACTGGGTGGTGATGGCGCGGGACGCGGAGGGGTTGGCTGGCTTTGGGCGCCGCACCCGCTGGTCCCCGCTCGAAGGCAACCCGCGCGTGGGCGTGTGGACGGATGACTTCTCCAGCCCGCTGCGGGTGATTCAAAGATGAGCAGGTGGGAGAGTGGGCAGGTGAGAAAGTGAGAGGGCGTGCGGACGCACGTCATACCCTCTCACTTTCTCACTTTCTCACCTACCCACCTGCACGCTACTCATCCCCACCATCCCCGCCGCCCCGCCGCTCCCACGCGCGCTTCGGGCGCTCGGGCGCGCTCGTGTCCACCTTCGCGTAGTAGGTCTCCTCGCCGAGCAGATTGTCCACGGCGCGTTGGAAGGCGAGGGTCGGGGCGACGGCGTAGCGCTCGTGGGTTTCGATGAAGAGCGGCGGCGCGTCCGGGTAGCGGAAGCAGAGGAAGAGCGGGCACTTGCCGCGATGCGCCTCGACGAGGGCGCGGGCGGCTTCGAGCTTCGCGCCGTCCACGTGCGCGGGGTAGAGGCGGAGGTGGACTTGCTTCGTGAACTTCCTCGGCGCGTCCTCCAGTGGCATGATTTCGCTGGGGAAAAGCTTGGGTTTATCTTCCTCGTTGTTGACCTCGCCGACGACGAGGAGCGCCTTCCCGCTGACGAGGTGCTCGCGATACTTGTCGTAGTTCTCGTTCATCAGGAGCATCGAGAACGTGCCTTCCAAATCCTCCAGCGTGACCATCGCGTAGGGCTTGCCGGACTTCTTGCTCATGCCTTGCTGCACCGCGCCGACCATCCCGCCGATGCGCGTCATGGTGCGTGCCGCGAGGGTCTTGGCGGTGGTGGAGTTGTGCAGGCAGAACTTTTCGAGCAAGGGCGCGAGCGGCGTGAGCGGGTGGCCGGTGACGTAGAAGCCCAACAGCTCTTTCTCGTGCGCGAGCAGTTCGTGCTGCGGCCACTCGGCGAGTTGGGCGGTCTTCTCGACCTTGGCGGCAGCGGGTTCCTCCATCATGCCGAAGAGGGAGACCTGACCGCGCACGCGGTCGGCGGCGGCGCTGGCGGCACGGCCCATGATGCGTTCGAGCGCGGCGAACATGGAGGCGCGCGTCTCGCCGAAGCTGTCGCACGCGCCGCACTTGATGAGGGCTTCGAGGGTCTTGCGAGTGACGGTGCGCGAGTCCACGCGCTCGCAGAAGTCAGTGAGGCTGGTGAACTTCCCGCCCTTGTCGCGGGCCTCGATGATGCCTTTCACAGCGGCCTCGCCGACGCCTTTGATGGCGGCGAGGCCGAAGCGAATCGCCTGCTTCGGGGGTTCTGAGCTCTGATTTTTGGGTTTCGAGTTGGACGGGAAGAAAAACGCCTGCCCGTCGTTCACATCCGGCGACAGCACTTCCACGCCCAGCGCCTTGGCTTCATCGAGGACTATCTTGAGCTTCTCCGTCGTGCCCATGTCGTTCGTCAGCATCGCGCTGAGGAACTCCACGGGGTAGTTGCCCTTCAGATACGCGGTCTGATACGCGACGATGGCGTAGGCGGCGGCGTGCGACTTGTTGAAGCCGTAGCCGGCGAATTTCTCCAGCAAGTCGAACACCTGATTCGCCTTCGACTCCGGGATGTGGTTGTGCTCCTTCGCACCTTTGACGAACAACTTGCGGTGCTGGGCCATCTCCTCGGCCTTCTTCTTGCCCATCGCGCGCCGCAGCAAGTCCGCGCCGCCGAGCGTGTAGCCGGCCAGGATTTGCGCGGCCTGCATTACTTGCTCCTGATAGATGAGCACGCCGTAAGTCTCCTTCGAGATGCCTTCGAGCAGCGGGTGCTCATAGACAATCGCGACCTCGCCATGCCGCCGCTTGATGAAGTCGGGGATGAGGTCCATCGGGCCGGGGCGATAGAGCGCCACGAGCGCGGTGATGTGCTCGACGGAACTGATTTGGAACTTCCGGCACAGGTCGCGCATGCCGCCAGATTCCAACTGGAAGATGCCGACCGTGTTGCCCTTGTTGAGCAGGTCGTAGGCTTTCGCGTCGTCGAGCGGCAGGTCGTCCACGGCGATGGTGATGCCCTGCGTCTGCTTGACCATGTCGCAGACGTTGCGGATGACGGTGAGCGTCTTCAGCCCGAGGAAGTCCAGCTTCAGCAAGCCGAGGTCGCCGACGGGGCCCATCGGGTATTGCGTGACGATGGTGCCGTCCTCGTCCTGCTTCAGCGGGAGGAGGTTCATCAGCGGTTGGTCGCCGATGACGACCCCGGCGGCGTGGACGCTGGAGTTACGCGCGAGGTCTTCGAGCACGAAGGCATTGTCCAACAACTCCCGCGTGACCTCTTCCGTTTCGTAGGCCGTCTTGAGTTCCGCCGACTGCTTCAGCGCCTTGGCCAAATCCATCTTCAGCTCGGCGGGCACCATCTTCGCCAGCCGGTCGCACTCGCCGTAGCTCAAGCCCATCACGCGGCCCACGTCGCGGATGACAGACTTCGCGCCCATCGTGCCGAAGGTGATGATTTGCGCGACGGATTCACGGCCATACTTCTGCCGCACATACTCGATGACATCCGCGCGACGGTCGTCGGCGAAGTCGATGTCGATGTCGGGCGGATTGACGCGCTCGGGGTTCAGGAAGCGCTCGAAGAGGAGGTTGTAACGGATGGGGTCAACGTTCGCGATGTCCAGCAGGTAGGTGACAATCGAGCCTGCCGCAGAACCGCGCGCCACGCACGACACGCCCATTTCACGGCCCTTCGCGACGAAGTCCGCCGTGATGAGGAAGTAGCTGATGAACCCGGTCTTCTCGATGACGGTGAGTTCGAGCTGGAGGCGGTCGATGATGACTTTGATGGCCGCGGTGACTTCGGGGTCGGAGAACGCGGGGAGGGGACGGGGTTTGGCGTCTGGCGTCTGGGGCTGGGGTTTGCGGCCTTCGGTTGGCACTCGGAGCGTGAGGGCGTCGGCAGCGGCGTCTTCCTCTTCGCGGTCGTCTTCGTCGTCGGACTGAACACTGGATACAGAGGACTGAACACTTTCCCCCTCCCCCGCTCGGTCCCTCACGGCAGCGGCGACTTCGGAATGCGCGTCGAGGTGGTCGTCGGTCACTCGGGACCAACCGTCCGTGTCGAGGATGGGCACTTCGGCGTCGCCGTGGTCGGGTGCGGCTCCCGCGCGCGACGGAACACTCGCGGCGACCGGCAGATTGCAGGCGAGGGTCGGCAGCTTCCGCACGTTGCGAATCCCCTCGACCACGAACTCCTTCCCCACCGCCTTCACGTCCAGCGTGTAGCGACGGCCCAAGCCCTCGGCCAGCAGCTTCCGCAAGTAGCCTTCGCGCGTATAAAGCTCCGGCGGGTGGAAGACGGGGTAGTGCAGCGTCTTGAAGTCGAACTCCACGTTGCACTTCTCCGCGACCTCGAGCGTATTCGTCACCGCCTCGGGCGTGTCGGCGAAGAGCGCCTTCATCTCCTCCGCGCTGCGCAGGTAGAACTGGCCGGGGACGTAACGCGGCTTCGAATCGCTCACCGCGATTTGCCGCCCAATGCACACGAGGCAGTCGTGCGCGGCGGAGTGGCCCTGCTCGACGTAGTGAACGTCGTTGGTCGCGACCAGCTTGAGGCCGAACTCCTTAGCCCACGGGATGAGGTGCCGGTTCACCTTCGCCTGCTCGGGGATGCCGTGGTTCTGGAGTTCGAGGTAGAAGTTCTCCGCGCCGAAGGTCTGCTTGAACCAGTCCACGGACGCGCGGGCCTTGTCCACCTGGTCGTGGATGAGGTGCTGGCAAATCTCGCTGGCGAGACAGCCGGACAACGCGATGAGACCCTCGTGATGCTGGGTGAGGAGCTCCTTGTCCACGCGGGGCTTGTAGTAGAAGCCTTCGAGATGCGCCTTGGTGACGAGCTGGACGAGGTTCTTGTAGCCCGCCTCGTCCTTCGCGAGCAGGAGGAGATGCTGATAAACCTCCTTGCCCCCGCCGCCGGAGCCGGACTTCTTCTCCCGCCGGTCGCCGTGCGCGACGTAAACCTCGCAGCCGAGGATGGGCTTGATGCCCTTCTCGCGGACGGCCTTGTAGAAGTCCACCGCGCCGTAGAGCACGCCGTGGTCCGTGATGGCCAGTGACTGGAACTTCAGGTCATGGGCGCGCTCGGCGAGCTTGTCCAAGCGGCACGCGCCATCCAGGAGCGAATACTCCGTGTGCAGGTGCAGGTGGACAAAATCAGCGTATGACATGGGAGAAAAGCTTTGAAGGTCGGCGGGCGGAAGTCGAGCCAACTCCTGCCCGAACTACGCAACGGGGCGCAGCTCAGTTGCTTGCAGGGCACCGTGGGCGCGGTGAATTCGCAGCCGGCTAGACTCCGCACGCATTCACCCTCACCCAGGCCCTCTCCCTCCGAGGGAGAGGGAGGGCGCTCGCGGCCGGCCCGTGCAGCCGAGCGTTCTCTGGCGCAGAGACGTGGACGAGGTGACCCCCTCTCCCAGCGGGAGAGGGATGGGGTGAGGGAGGAAGGCCGATGCGCTCTTTGGCGCAAGCACGCACCCAGACCGCCCAGTCTCGCGGGATTTTCCCGTTGCAGTCCCCGTGCTGGTGCGCACTCTTCCTCCGCAGCCCGTGAAGGAACGTGTTTATGGAACCAACCACCATCGCCGGAGTGTTACTCGCACAGTTGATTGCCAATCCAAGTCTCTTGGAAGACTTGGCGAAGAAGGGCGCGGAAAAGTTAGCCGAGAAGCTCGGCGAACATTTGGGCGAGCGACTCATCAAGCTCGGCCAACCACTCCTCCCCAGCGCCCGGAGTAATGCGCAGTTCCGCCAAGCCCTCCTCGCGCTCGCCAAAGACACCAACAACCCCGTCAAACGAAAAATGCTGGAAGGCATACTGGTTTCGCTCCTCTCCACGAACCCACTCCTCGCCGACGAACTCGCCAGCCACCTCCACCTTCCCCCGTGGTTCCCGCCCCAGCCAGCCGAGCGCTTCTTCGGACGGGCTGAACTGATTCCCAAAGTTGCCGACCACCTTCGCGAACACCATCACACCACCCTCCAAGGACCAGGCGGCATGGGCAAGACTGCGCTCGCCGCCGAAGTCCTCCGCCGACTCGCTCCGGCTTCCCACGACCCCGGCCTCTTCCCCGGCGGCATCTTCAGCCACGACTACTATTCCTTGCCCGACCACTCCGCCGTCCTCACCGGCCTCCTCGCGCAAGCCCGCGAGCCGGAACTGCCCGAGGCCGCCCGCCCCGCCCGCCTCCGCCAGCTCTTGGACCGCCCCGGCGTCCTCCTCTATCTCGAAGGCTGTGAGAAAGCCCGTGCCCTGCGCGACCTCGTGGAGCTGGCCGGCCAGGCCAAAATCATCTTCACCTCCCGCGACCCCACCCAGACCGGCGAGGGCCAACCCTTCGAGCTTCAGCCGCTAGACCCCGGCGCTGCTGCTCACGTCCTGAACCACCACGCCGCCGGCCCCGACCTCCCAGCAGACGACGCCGGGCGTGCCCCGTGGGTTGCGCTCGCCCAACGCCTGGGCTGCCACCCCCTTGCGCTCCGCCTCGCCGGGGCCTGGCTCAAGCGCCGCCGTAAAACCCCCGCTGAATTCCACCAACGCCTCGACCGCGACGGCCTGACCTTCTGGGACAACGCCAAAGAGCCGAAGCAAAACCTCGCCACCCTCTTCCTGCACAGTGCCGAAGCCGCCGCCAGCAAACACCCGCGCGCCCTCGAAGCCTGGTTTGCCCTCGCCCTCCACGGCCACGCCCCCGTGCCCCAAGTTGCCCTCAGCGCCGCCCTCGGCTGCTCCGCTGACGAGGCCGAAGACGCGCTCGGTGCCCTGCAAGACTACAGCCTCGCCGTGCCCGCCACTTTCTCGAGCGAACAAATCGGGAAGACCGAGCCAGCCTGGCAGCTCGCCCACTCCCTGTTGGGCGAATGGGGGCGCGAAGACCTCTGTAGGAGACCACGTGCGGAGTCTCAAACCTCCCCACCGGTTCACCCGAACCTTGCAACAGAGAAAGATGGAGACTCCTCACGTCGTCTCCTACCGGACCGAGTTGATGAAATCGTCGACGCGTGGCTGGATTACTGGCACACGACGCTCAGTGGTTGCTTTGAACAACGGGTGGTGCTCGGAGGTCCTGAACGCTATCAGGCCCTTCAGCCACACTGGGAGGCCGTGCTGCTCTCCGCTTCTCGGGCAAAGCATCAAGGCACCGCCGCACTTGCGGAGTTTTTGCTCCATATCGGCAGTGCCCACCATGACATGGGCAATTACCAAGTTGCCGAGCCTCAGCTCAGGAAAGGAATCAATATTGCCGAGTGTATCTGGGGCCGCGACAACCTAAAGGCACTCCATGGACTAAATACATTGGGCCTTTTACTTTGCGACACGGGAAAGTTTGGGGAGGCCGAAGAGATCCTTAGGCGCACATTACTCACTAGCAGTTTCTTGAAAAATGGGTGATTTCCACAGTTGTGACCTCCGTTTTGTGACTCGCCAGGCGCTTATGGCGGGGTGTCGGACTCGGTTTGCAC
>JAYTIO010000553.1:0-7328 GCA_043731805.1 Pedosphaera sp.
CCTGTGCGGCGTGCGGGACGTAATTCCTTCCCGCCCGCCGCGCCTTCGCCTACAACCGCCGGCCATGACTTTGCGAGAACAGCTCCGCGCCTTGACCACTGCCACCACCGCCGCCCGCGCCGCCGGGAAGCTGATGCGGCAGAACCTTGCACGCCCCAAGCGGGTCAACGAATCCTCCCAGCACGACATCAAGCTCGAGCTGGACGTGCGTTGCCAGAAGCTCATCGAACGCACGCTGCGGCGGGCGTTTCCCACCATCGCGATCCTCGGCGAGGAAGGCATCCTCGGCGACCCGACGTCCGCCGCGCGCTGGGTGGTGGACCCGATTGATGGCACGGTGAACTTCACCTACGGCATCCCGCACGCGTGCGTGTCCATCGCGCTGCAAGTGCGCGATGAGCAGTCGCCGCACGCCGGCTGCCCGTTGCGCGGCTACACGACGCTCGTGGGTGTGGTGTATGACCCGTTCCTCGAGGAGCTGTGGACGGCCGTGCGCGGGCAGAAGGCGAAGCTCAATGGGAAGCCCATCCAAGTGAGCAACCGCGCCAAGCTCGACGAAGCCATCATCGCGATGGGCTTCGCGAAATACACGAAGACGCTGGCGCTCATGCTGCCGGTCTTCAACCGCCTCGTGCATCGCGTCCGCAAGGTCCGCCTGCTCGGGGCCGCCGCGCTCTCGATGACGTGGACGGCGAACGGCCGGCTGGACGCCTACCTCGAGAACGGCGTGCGGCTCTGGGACGTGGCGGCGGGTGGTCTCATCGTGGAGTGCGCCGGCGGGGAGTTTTGGTGGCGGCCGGTCGAGGGGGATTACGCCGTGGAGATTTGCGTGAGCAACGGGAAGCTGCGGAAGAAGCTCATGGCGGAGTGACGAGGCTGACTGTTTCGCTCAGGAAATTTTTCCTGGGCTTATCTTGCTGACCCCATGTTTCTGACTCGCCGGGCGAGTCAGCAAGATGGGGGCAGCAAGAGGAAGACCGGCTTGGCTTCGCCTGCTTTCCATCCGGCAGACTTGCGCCACACCTGCGAAACGGCTGAACTCGCAGGCACATGAAACTGCCCCGTCTCGCCCTGTCCCTGGCTGCGTTCGCCGGTGTTTGCTTCACCACCCAAGCCGCTGACCCCGCGCCCGCGCCCACGCACGTTCCGACGAATCTCTTCAAGCTCTCCGACCCCGACTTGGAAATCACCGTCTGGGCCACCTCGCCCCTGTTGAAGAATCCCACCAACATGGACACGGACCAGTATGGTCGCATCTATGTCGCCGAGGGCGTGAACTACCGCAGCCACTCCCAGCGCCAGCCGGCGGGCGACCGCATCGTCGTGCTGGAGGACACGGACGGCGATGGCAAGGCGGACAAGTCGTGGACGTTTGTGCAGGAGCCGTTCCTCCTTGCGCCGATGGGCGTCTGCGTCATTGATAACAAGGTCATTGTCTCGATGACGCCCGACCTCATCGTTTACACGGACGTGAATCGCAACGGGAAGTTCGACCCCGGCGTGGACAAGCGCGAAGTCATTCTCAGCGGCTTCAACGGCCGCATCCACGACCATTCGCTGCACAGCGTTACCGTCGGGCCGGACGGACAACTGTATTTCAACGCGGGCAACGCGGGCGCGCAGTTCACCGACAAGTCCGGCAAGACCTTCCGCATCGGCAGCGCCTACGACCCGACCTACAAGGGCGGCCCCGGCGACCTCGGCTGGAGCCCGCGCGAAATCGCCGGCTCGAAGTCCGACGATGGCTTCGTGTGGATTGGCGGCTTCGCGGCGCGCATGAACCCCGACGGCTCCGGCGTGCGCATCCTCGGCCATAACTTCCGCAACAGCTACGAGCAGACGGTCAACGCGTTCGGCGACGTGTTCCAAAACGACAACGACGACCCGCCCGCGTGTCGCGTCGCGTTCCTGCCCGAGGGTGGCAACGCGGGTTTCTGCTCGGCTGACGGCAAGCGCGCTTGGCAGGCGGACCGTCGGCCCGGTCAGAGCGTTCCCACCGCGCAGTGGCGGCAGGAAGACCCGGGCACGATGCCGAGCGGCGATGTGTATGGCGGCGGCTCGCCCACGGGCATCGCGTTCGTGGAAGACAGCGCGCTGGGGGAGAAGTATCGCGGCTTGCTGCTGAGTTGTGAGCCGGGGCGCAACACGGTCTTCGGCTACTACCCCAAGCCGGACGGCGCGGGCTTCAAGCTGGAGCGCTTTGATTTTCTCACGAGCAATGCGGAGGGCAAGTTCGCTGGGAGCGACTTCCTCGGTGGCACCGCCAGCGTCACGAGCGAGTTGCACACGCACTTCCGCCCAAGTGACGTGATGGTTGGCGCGGACGGGGCGATTTACGTGGCGGACTGGTTCGACCCGCGCGTGGGCGGGCACGCGGACATGGATGCGTCCATAAGCGGCACCATCTATCGCATCGCGCCGAAGGGTTTTAAGTCGTCGGTGCCGAAGGTGGACTTGAGCACGCCGGAGGGCGCGGTGGCGGCATTGAAGAGCCCAGCGGTGAACGTGCGCGGCGCAGCCTTCGCGGCGGTGAAGGAGTTTGGGGCGAAGGCCCAGCCGGCGCTGGAGAAACTGTTGAAGGATGAGCAACCGCACGTCCGCGCGCGTGCCATCTGGCTGCTCAGTCACTTGCCGCGCGCGAAGGCCCGGCTGCTGCAACTCATGGAGGACACGGATGACAACATCCGCCTCGCGACCTTCCGCGCGATTCGCCAGCTCGAGGACCGCGCGGGCAGCGGACTGCCGCATCCCTTCGAGGGCGATATGCGCGGCGCGGGCACGAACGATGGGCCGTGGTATTCGTGGCAGTCGGTGAAGGTCTGGACCGACCCTTCCGCCGCTGTGCGCCGCGAAGCCGCGCTGGGCTTGCGGGATGTTGTGTGGCAGACCATGGGCGCGGGACGGAACTTTTACACGCAGGACGCGCAGCAGGCGTTCATCGCGCTGGCGCAGCGTTTCGATGGCAAGGACCGCGCCTACCTCGACGCGCTGGGCCTCTCCGTGCGCGGGCGCGAGGCCAAGGGCTACGACTTGCTCAAGTCTTCCTTGGGCAGCGCCGACCCGCTGAAGTGGTCGCCGCGCTGGGCGTGGATTGCGTGGCGGTTGCACCCGCCACAGAGCGTCGCGGACTTCAAGGTGCGCGCACTCGCCCCGAGTTTGCCGGACGCGGAACGCAAGCGCGCGTTGACGGCCATCGCCTTCAATAGCACCCGCGAAGCTGCGGAGGCCATGCTCGAAATCGCCGCTGCGACCGACAAGCTCGTGAAGGTCGAAGCCCTCTGGTGGCTGCTCAACCGGAAGGACAACGACTGGGCCGGCCACGGCCTCGCCAACGCGCTCAAGACGCGCGGCATCTACGACCCGGACAAGATTCAACTCACCGCCGTGGTCATCCCCGAGCCGGCGAAGGAATCGAAGCTCCCGCCGCTCGCGGACATCGCGAAGCTCAAGGGCGACGTGAAGCGCGGCGGGCAGTTCGCCACGGCGTCTTACACCAGCCACCGCGTGGGCAAGGAAGGCGTGGAGTTCGCCCCGGACCTCACCGGCTGGGCGAGCCGCCAGCCGCTCGAAGTGGTGCTGCGTTCCATCGTGGAGCCGAGCGCGGACATCGCGCACGGCTTCGGCGGCACGGAGTTGACCTTGAAGGACGGCACCGTCATCCACGGACTCCTGCTTGCCGACGCCGACCCCGTCATCATCATGTCCACCGGTGCGGTGACGCAGACCGTCCCGAAGAACCGCATCAAGGAGAAGAAGCCGCTGGGCCGCTCGTTGATGTTGAGCGCCGAGCAGATGGGTTTGGATGCGCAAGCGCTGGCGGATGTCGCCGCCTTCCTGCGGACGAAGTGATCCCGGGGCGGCAGGCAGCAACGCCCGCCGCCGGTGGGATGGGGCCGCATAAAAACGCCTGGCGGGCCACGCCGCCGTCCGTTAGGGTCCGCCCGTCTCCAATAACTCAACTCAATCCAAGTGTTATGAAAAAACTCCTCCTCCTGCTCACCACTACGTTCGCCGCGCTCCAACTCCACGCCGCCGATGACGGCTGGCTCACCGATCTGCCCAAGGCCCAGGAAAAGGCCAAGGCCGAGAAGAAACTCGTGCTCATTGACTTCACCGGCTCCGACTGGTGCCCGCCGTGCAAGAACCTGCACAAGACCGTGCTCACCGCGCCGGAGTTCACCGCCTTCGCGAAGGACAACCTCGTGCTGGTGGAAATTGATTTCCCGAACAGCAAGCCGCAGTCCGCCGAACTCAAGGCCGCGAACAAGGAGCTGGCCAAGAAGTTCGGCATCACCGGCTACCCGACCGTGGTCGTCCTCGACGCGAGCGGGAAAGAGCTCTTCAAGAAGGTCGGCTACGGCGGCACCCCGGCGAAGGACTACGTGGCGGACTTGGCGAAGCTGAAGCACTAGTCTCCGCTGACTTGCAAAACGGCGCGGCTGCCCGGCCGCGCCGTTTTCGTTTCACACCGCAAACAGCGCGCTGGCGCTGGTCGCGCTACTCTGTTACGTAAAGCCGTCGCGCGTATTCCAGCAACTCCGGTTACCGATGATTAAGTTCAAACCCAAAGAGCAGGCCAAGGTTAGCCCGCAGCGCAAGGCCGCCGAACAGTTGCTCCAGCAGCTCAAGCGCACGCTCGAGATGGAGGCGGGGCGCGGCAACATCACCATCGGGCACTTCCTCACTTCGCGCGGCAGCCAGGACCGGAACGCCTTCGCGCCGCAGACGCAGCCGGGCACGGGCTTTTACACGTTGGAGGGCGTCGTGGCCACCGGCGGCATGGGGGCGGTGCTCAAGGCGCAGGACAACAACCTCGCGCGCACCGTGGCCCTCAAGGTGATGCTCAACAGTGCCGAGGCCAACGAGCAGACGGTCTTCAGCTTCGTGGCCGAGGCGCAGATCACCGGCCAGCTCGAACACCCGAACATCGTGCCCCTCCACGACATCGGCGTGGCGGCCGACGGCACGATCTACTACACGATGAAGTTGATCGAGGGCCGCACGTTGCGCGACATCCTCAAGGACATCCGCGAGGGCAACGCGGACACGATCCTGCGCTTCCCGATCTCCCGGCTGCTGACGATCTTCCAGAAGGTGTGCGACGGCATCGCCTACGCGCACTCGCGCCAGGTGGTGCATCGCGATCTGAAGCCCGACAACGTGATGGTCGGCGAATTCGGCGAGGTGCTGGTGCTGGACTGGGGCTTGGCCAAAGTGCTGCCCGCTGCGGGACAGGCGGACACAGAAGAGGCGGGCGCGGAGTTTTCCGGGCCGCTGCCGGGAGCCGGGGCGGATGCGATGGCCACGATGGCCGGCCAGATCAAGGGCACCCCGAACTACATGGCCCCGGAGCAGGCGGAGGGCCGGGCGGGGGACATTGACACGCGCTCGGACATCTACGCGCTGGGCGGCATCCTCTACTGCATCCTCACCATGCAACCGCCGGTCACCGGCGCGAACCTCGACGAAATTCTCACCCGGGTCACGTCGGGCGACATCACGACGCCCAGCGCGTTCAACGACCGGCCAATTGACAACCCCTCCGGCAAGGTCGCCCCGCACTGCCCAGACGGCACCATTCCCGACGCGCTCTCCGCCGTGGCGATGAAGTGCATGGCGCGCGAGCGCGAGGCGCGCTACCAGAGCATTGAGGAGTTGCAGGCGGACATCGCGGCCTATCAGGGCGGCTACGCCACGCGGGCGCAGGACGCGAACGTCTTCACGCTGTTGAGGCTGCTGCTGCAGCGCAACAAGAAGGAAGTCTTCATGGCGCTGGGCGCGGTGGTCGCGATCTTCGCGGTCATCCTCGGCTTTCTGGGCAAGGTCAAATTGAGCGAGATCAAGGCTCAGGACGCGCTTAAGGAAGCGAAGCTGAAAGTCGAGGAACTGCGCCAGACCGCGCCTTCCTTCGCCACCGTGGCCGAGGGCGAGCTGCGCAAGCTCCAGTTCACCAACGCCCTGGTTAACGTCGAGCAGGCCATCAAACTCGACGGCTCCAACGCGAACTTCCACAACATCAAGGGCAACATTCTCACCTCGCTCCAGGAATACGCGGACGCCCGTAAATCCTTCGAGCGCGCCCGCGAGCTGGAGCCCGGCCACGCGGCGGCGGGCAAAAGTGCCGTCGTCCTCGCGGGCATTATCCAAGATGCGCCCGCCGACAACAAGAAGCTCAAGACCGAGCGCTACCGGCAGCTCTACGAGCTGATGCGCGACCAGGGCCGCACCGAGGAGGCCAGCCTGATGTTCGGGCGCTTCGCCGCCGGTGACACCAAGATCCTCGATACCTTCCGCGCGAACCTCGCGGCGGGTGGCATCAAGCCGGAGCTGCTGGAACGCGAGGCTTCCGGCGAGTTCCACCTCAACCTCACCGGGCAGAAAGTCACCAGCCTGCGCGCGCTCTCGGGCATTCCGTTGACCACACTGAACCTCGCCGGTTGCACGGAGATCACCGACCTCGCCGTGCTCAAGGGAATGCCGCTGACCCAGTTGGACCTCGCCGGGCTGGTCGGCGTCTCCGACCTCAACCCGCTGAAAGAGATGAAGGCCTTGGCGGACCTCAACCTGCGGGGCTGCGTGAATGTCCTGGACCTCGCCCCGCTCGCCGAACTGCCGCTCAAGCGCCTCAATCTCAGCTTCACGCGCGTCACCGACCTCAAGCCGTTGAAAGACGTCAAGACCCTCGAATGGCTGGACCTCTCCGTCACCCCGATCCGGGACATCGGCCCGCTGGCCGGCAAGCCGCTCAAGTGGCTCGACCTCAGCAGCACCAAAGTGGTGGCCCGGCTCGACGCTCTCAAGGGCGCGCCCCTGGCCTACTTGAATATCAAGAGCAACAGCAGCATCAGCGACCTCAGCGCGCTGGCCGGGATGCCGCTCGTCACCAACCTTATCGATGGGACCACGGTGCGCAGCATCGCCGCTCTCAAGGGCATGCGCCTGCAACACCTCAGTTGTTACAAGACCCCGGTCGAGGACCTCGCCCCGCTGGCGAAGATGAACTCGCTGCGCTTCCTCGATCTGCGGCAGAGCGCCATTACCAGTATCGCTCCGCTGGCTGGCCTGCCGTTGGACATCCTGCGGCTCGCGGACACGGCCGTCGCGGACATCTCCCCGCTGCAAGGCGCACCCCTCAGCATCGAACTGGACCTCTCCAGCACCCGCGTCGCCAACCTCGACTCGCTCCGCGGCGCACCGCTCCAGTTCCTGAACCTCGCCAAGACCCAGGTCGCCAGCGTGGTGCCGCTCGCCGGGATGCCGCTCAAGGTGCTGCGGCTCGATGGTCTGCCCACGCAGCCGGACTTGAACCCGTTGTGGGAATGCCAGGA
>JAYTIO010000554.1:0-5391 GCA_043731805.1 Pedosphaera sp.
TCAAGCACGGCCAGGCCACGCACATCGAGATCGGCCTCGCCGCCGAGGCCGACCACATCTTCCTGGCCGTGAAGGACGACGGCTGCGGCTTCCCGGCCACGCCGCCCCGCCCCGGCGCGGGCCTGCGCATCATGAATTACCGGGCCGGGATGATCGGCGGTTCCATCATAGTCCAGCGCGGCGTGCCGCGCGGCACCACCGTCGCGTGCTCGGTGCATCCGTCCGCCTCGCCAGCGAAGCAGCAGGTCAACCCATGAAAGCCAAGAAGCCCAAGCCCGCTGCCGGCAAGCCGAAGCAACTCCTCATCGTGGACGACCACCCGATGATGCGCGACGGCCTGGCCGCGCTCATTGGTGCCCAACCGGACCTTGCCGTCTGCGCCCAGGTCGCCGATGCCCGCGAAGCCATGCAGGCCATCGAAACCCTCCGGCCCGACCTCGTGCTCATGGACATCTCCCTGCCCGGCAAGAGCGGCCTCGAAGCCATCAAGGACCTCCAGGCCCTCGCGCCCGGCCTCGCGGTGCTGGTCCTCTCCATGCATGACGAGTCGCTCTACGCCGAGCGTGTGCTGCGCGCCGGGGCGCGCGGCTACGTGATGAAACAGGAAGGCGGCAAGCGCATCATGGAGGCCATCCGCGCTGTGCTGGCAGGCAAGGTTGCGGTCAGCGAGAAGATGTCCGCGCGCATCATGGACGCCTTCACCGGCCACCGCGCCCAGCGCGACACCACCCCAGTCACCGGTCTCTCGGACCGGGAGTTTGAAGTCTTCCAACTGGTCGGTCGGGGCCGGAGCACGAAGGAGATTGCCGAGCAACTACACCTCAGCCCCAAGACCGTCGAAGTCCACCGCGTGAACATCAAGGCCAAGCTCAAGCTCGCCACCAGCCCCGAACTGGTCCACTACGCCGTCCGCTGGGTCGAGTCACAGTCTGCCGGCGGACGGTGATGGGTGGCTCCCGCACCGCGTCGCTTCCCACTCCTCCCAGCAACCGCCCTTCACCTCACTCCCCAGACGCTGAGGGAAAACACACTGGGTGAATGAGCGTCTGCCCGAGGCCGAACGGATAGCAGGACGACCCTTCTCGTGACTGGTTGTCCATGCACCGGTTCTCAGCGGGGAATGGGGTTGCTCCCCGACCGCCGCCTCAGTTCTTCACCACGACCAGTAGCACCAGATCGAGCACGAAGAGCAGGACGATGGTGGCTTCCAGGATGAGCATCCAGCGGTTGTTCTGGTCGGTTTTAAGAAGCTGATAGAGGCCGTCCAGCGTGCGGAGCTTCTCGTCAATCGTCCGATGCCACTCCGCAAGGTGGAAGCGGGTGGAGAGCACCGAATAGATGCGGGAGAGATGCCAGTCGCCGAAGAACTTCGAGATGTTCGAGAGCTCGTCGCTCAAGCGCGCCATGTCCACGCGGATTTCGCGCAGTTCCTGCATGACCGCCTTGGAGGAGCGCTGCGTGGGCTGGTTGCCGAGGTCGCGGTAGGAGCGCTCCAGTGCGTCGTCGAGCAGGCGGTCGTAGGCTTCCAGTTCGGCGAGCTGCACGTTGGCCAGCTCCATGATGAAGAGGGTTTCCTCGAAGTTGCGCGGGTCGTCGAGGATGAGCGCGGCGTCCCAGTCCACCACCGCGAGGTCGCCGCGATAGTAGCTCAGGAAGCGCCCGGTGGACTCCTCGACCTCTTGATCGGAGAGCTGTTGCACGTCGTGCTCTTGAGTGAGCAGGGACGCGACCTCGCGCCGGTGGCTCGCCAGCCAGTCCTCGGCGCGGAAGTTCTCGCCGCCGTGGGCGAGGGTTTGGAAGCAGAAGACGGTGTAAGCCTCCTCCTCGCTCAACGGCTCGACGGGCCGAATGTAATAGGGGCGCAGCTCATTCCGCACCTGCTCGGCGAGGCGTTTCACCTCGTCGTGGAGCGAGCCGTTGCTGAACTGAAGCTCGTGGAACACGACTAGCTCCGTGAGGCTCTTTACCTCGAACGGGACATGGACCGTGATGCTGAGAGCGCCGATGGGCAGGAGCTTGATGGTGTGGTGGATGCGCACCGGCCCGAGTGGGCCGATGCGTTCTTGCGGCGGGAGGCGAACCATCTGCGGCCGGTAGAAGGAGAGCTGGCGCGGGCTGCGCTTACTGGCGTCCACACTGAACTGCGCGACCGGCTGGCCGAGCAGTTCCTTGACGGGTTGGCGCACCATGTCGTAGGCCACGTCGAAGGCGTAGATAAAGACCACTTCGCCGGTGTAGCGCTCCGTTTGCATGGGGCAAGGCTAGGCCCGGAGAACGTGCGGGACAACCTCGCCCGTGCGGAAGACACCCCCGATTTTGTCCTGCCGCCGGCCCTCCGGTGTGAGTCGGAAAATGGCGCGGTCACTTTCCAGCCGGCCCGGGTGCCGTAGCGTTGCCCAGCGCAGCCATGAACCGTTTTTCGGCATCAACCCAGACTGCATCGGGGCGTGGCCGGTTCCCCGGTCATGGCTAGGCATTCCCCTGAGCCAGTCTAGGCAGGACGGCTAACGCGATTCAGGGCAGCGCCCAATGGTCGGCACCACGCCGAACCGCCAGAGTCGCCGTCATGCAGACGAACTCGAACGACTGGGCCAGCGGCGGCTGCGGCGTGGCCGCTGGGGAACTGTTCAACGTGGTGCTGGTCTATGACGACCCGGCCAGCGCGCTGCGCGGGCTGGCGCTGTATCAACGCCTCGTGACCGAGCTGGGCCTGGATTGCGACGGCAATGTCAACGTCTGGAAGTTCGCCGTGCTCGGCGTCTCCCGACTGGCCGAAATCAGCACGGCGGAGGCAGCGGCAGCGGACCTTGTCATCGTGTGCACGCGGGACGAAGCGGCACTGCCGGAGCAGGCTCAGGCGTGGTTTCACCGCTGGCTGGAACTGAAGGGTCACGATGACTGCACTCTGGTGGTGCTCGGCGGTGAGGTCAGCGACCAGCCCGAGCCAGCCCGGCCAGGCGGATTCTTTCACGACCTGGCGCGCTACGGACGGGTCTCCGTCTTTCCTTCAGCCACCACCGTTGGCTCCGCAGCGCGCGTTGACGGGCGGACCGGATGCGCACCCCAGAGAATCCCCTGCGCCTGGCAATCGAGGAATGGCTTTTCGATGGCCGCCACCGATCGCCCCAGACGGCGAACCGTTTTCTCCTCCAACACCTGAGCACTTGCCCACCATGAACGCCGCCCCCACTGACGCCTTGGAAACCCTCGCCAACGACTACGCCGCCCACGGGTCGGCGGAACGCCCGGCCCCGGAACGCGTGCGGCCCGCCAATCCCATCGAGCTACACCGGGCGCTGGAGGCCAACGAGGCGTTCCTCTTCCACTGGGAGATTTTGCCCGACTACTCGCGCTGCGGTATCAACGAGTAGTGCGGGCGCGGGGACAGAGTGGGAACCGGTCGTTGACATAGCAACGACCGGTTTTCCTTTGCCCACAGCATCCGCTCACGCCGTGAAGCCGAAGCGGAATTTCTCCTCCTCCGGCTTGAGGCCCAGCGACGCACAGAGGTGCTTCGCCGCCAGCATCTTCGCCGCCGTCTTCACGATGCGGTCGAATTCATGGGCGGACAAATCCACGCCCTCGTGTTTGATGGCAAGGATGCCGGAGCCGCGCTCCAGCAACTCCTCGACGAACTCCTGACACGCGACCGGGTCGTCCGTGGTGTAGTGGTTCGTGTGCGCGTGGCGGCGGAACTGCAGGGTGTATTCGACCGTGTATTTCGGGAGCATAACGAGCCTTTCTCTTAGTTGATTTCTATGTGACCGCGCAAAACTAGACCGGGTGCAACGGCGGCGCGGCCGCCCGCACCTTGCGCACCCACCGCTGGAAAATCTCCCGCGCCTCGGCATCGCACTCATCGAGGGCACCGGCCTCCGTGACCGTCTCGTCCGTCGGCAGCCAGTCCGCATGAAAGTGCCGCTCCTTCACGAGCAGGCCAGCGGGGCGTAGGAACGACGCCAGCTTCACCACCAGCCGCCCCGCAGTTTCGTCATAGCTCGCGTCCGCCGAGGCGCAGACTTCGCAAGCTCCCTCCGGCACTTCCACCGTGCCCAGCACCACGCTTCTGTCTATGACGCGTTTCATATCCAGCGCGACCCTGCCTGACGCTGCGGCTGCCGGCTCGCCGGGGCTTGGGAAGGACTGGCCGAATCTTGTCCTCGCTACCGCACCCACGGGAGAAACCGATTCACGCGCTGCTCGTAAGCGCGGTAGTCAGGGTAGCGCGTGCGCAACCAGCGTTCCTCCCGCGTGGCCTTGCCGTGGAGCAGGAGCGTGAGCGCGCTGGCCGCAGCCAAGCCTGCGCCACTTGCCCAGCCCAGTGCCCACCCGAACGAGACGAACATCAGGCTGCTGTAGAGCGGATGGCGCACCCGCGCGTAGATGCCGCTCTGGACCAACGCCGCATCCTCCAGCGGCTGCGGATAGGGCGTGCGGTTCCGCCCGAGCGCCCGCACGCCAGCGATGCCGACCCAGCCGCCGATGCCGAAGAGCACGCCGCCAACGACGGTGGTCACCGCGTTGTCCCACTGCCCCCGAAAAAGCGGGGCCAGTAGCAGTGCCGCGAGTATGAGGCCGCTTTGCGCCACCACCCACAGGCCGCCGCGTTGAATGAATCCGCCGTTGCTCATGGACACGCCTCCGATGGAGCTACCACCTGCACGCCACGTCCAGACCTATCAGCGTCACCACCCACAACACGCCGCAAGCGGCAGAAGCGGCTCGCGGGCTGGGGATGGGGGAAAGTTGCGGCAGGCAAGCATCGCGCACGATGACCGCCATGCGCCCAAGCAAATTCTGCTTACGGAACAGCAACCCACGGTGAGCCACTTTCACAAACCGTCACGAGTGTGCGCCGTATGAAAACCAACCACGGCTGCTTCGGAGCGCTGTCCCTTCTCACGCTCACACTGGCGGCTGCCAACCTCCCCGCAGCGGACACCACTAAACCAAACGGCCCCGCTGCCAAGGCCAGCATCCTCGGCCAGGAAACCGCCGTGCTGACCCAGGCCCCGCAGGTGCCGCCGCCCCTTAAGCGCTCGCACGCCACCAAGGTCATCGTGAAGCTCGAAGTGCGCGAGGTGGTGAAGAAGCTGGCCGACGGCGTGGAGTATCTCTTCTGGACCTTTGGAGGTGATGTGCCGGGCAGCTTCATCCGCATCCGCGAGGGCGACCTCGTCGAGTTCACGCTCGCCAACCACCCATCGAGCAAGCTGCCGCACAACATTGACCTGCACGCGGTCACGGGGCCGGGCGGCGGCGCATCTTCCTCCTTCACCGCGCCGGGGCACGCGTCGCAGTTCTCCTTCCAAGCGCTCAATCCCGGCCTCTACGTCTATCACTGCGCGACCGCCCCGGTGCCGATGCACGTCGCCAACGGGATGTATGGCC
>JAYTIO010000555.1:0-3377 GCA_043731805.1 Pedosphaera sp.
CCTCCAGTTTTGGGTAACATTCTACTGAGGCAACGGCCACGACTCGGTAACAAAACACCTGAGTCAATGCGCAAGGAGGTGTAGTTGTCGTTGACGGACCGGGTGTCGCGTTTCGTATCCATACCAAGGCGCGGTTGTCACCCGTGCGAAGCAAAGCCCCCTGGGGATGGAGGGGGGCGAGCATCGGGGTAGGCGGGGTAACGGCGGCGTGGGAGTCCAGAGGCACACCGCCGCTGGCGGGTGGGGCTTGGGGCGGAAGTCGCCGCCCCAAAAGGGAGCGCTGCCCTTTGCAGCGGCAGCGCCTTGGTGATTACTCTGCCAGCGAGGTCGTGGCGAAGTCTTCTGCCAACGTCCAGAGCTGCTTGTTGAGTCGGACGCTCTCGTCGAGGCCCGTCACGCTACGCGTGCGCGGGAACCGGCTGCCGTCCTGCTTCCGGCGGCTGTAGTCCTTCAAGCCGCCCTGTAGCAAGTTCTCCTGCACCCGGTTGAAGACGTGCCACAGGCTGCCCGCCTGGTCATCCGTGCGGCGGGCCTGTAGCAACTTCCCGGCGGCAATCGGGGCCTTCTCTGCCACGTCGTAACGCAGGAGCAAAGCCCGCTGGGCGAAGCTGTCCGCCTCCGGTGTGGTCAATATCCGGTTCCTGAACGCGGCCACGCGGCCGTCCCGCGCTTCGAGGTGGACGTGCTCTAGGAACCAGAGCCGTGGCGGTTCGTGGTCGCCGGTGAAGACGTCCAAGCGGCGGATGGACTTGAGGTTCAGCCGGCGGTTCACCGGCCCGCGTTCCATCTCCGCCGTGGGGATGCGCAGGTGGTTCCAGCCGTGCACCAGCTCGAAGCCGCGCTCGAAGCGGCCGGCGAGCTTCGCGCAGTTGCCGTTGTCATCCACGCGCACATGGAGCGTGAAGGGGTCGCGCGGGTTGAACACGTCCAGCGCCAGCGCCCGGAAGGGGGTCCACTCTTTGTCGCCCGCCGAGTAGTTCACCCCGGCCCAGTCCCCGGCCCCGCCCACGACGCGCAAGGACTGCTCGCCCAGCGACGCATGGGCCTGCGTGAAGCCGATGTTCGTCGGGTGGCCGCGCGCGCCGCCTTGGGGCCGCCACAGCCGCAGTTCCTCGTCGTTCTCGAAGTCACCGAGCGAGGGAAATTGCTTTTACCGCCAGCGCAAGCCACGCCATTCCTCTTAAGCGGGCCAGAGCGCGACCATCATCTTCCCGGCGAGGGCCAGCGCGTGGCCGCCGCGCCAGAACCACTTGCCCGTGCGCCGCCACGCGGCGAGGCTGGTCAGCGCCAGGGCCGCGCCGAGGCTGCCGTTGATGACATCAGCGAGGCTCCGGGTCCGCCCGAAGTAGGGTTGGAGGATTTCCACCGCCACGGCGAAGAGGACGGCGAGCGCGAAGGCCAGGGCATAGCGCCGGGGGGTCGGTTGCCCGCGCTCGGGCAGGGCGTAGCAGAGCACCGTCGCCAGCCAGGCCAGCAGGGGAATGTGCGTCACGTCGAAGAACTGGCCCCAGAACCGCGCGGCCACCCGCACTTGGACCGGCCAGAAGAAGCCGAGCGTGAGCACGGCCAGCGTGAGGGCGAGGGCGAGGGATTTGCGGTGCATCATGGCATCATCCGTAGGCGACGATGTGAGGAGTCTCTAACTGCACTCCGCATGGCGATGAGACTCCTCACGTCGTCGCCTACGGGCCGGTCACTTGCGCACCAGCATGGTCACGCCGAGGAAGAGGCGGCGACTGATGGCTTTGCGCAGCTTCACTGGCAACGCCCCGACCACGGCCTCGGCGGCGAAGGTCAGCGCGTTCCACAGCTTGCTCTGCCGGCACTTGCCGAAGCGGTAGGTGTAGGTCTCGGTGAAGCCCATGCGCCGCACGAGTTCATCCATCTCGCGGTAGGTCCACTCGCGCAGGTGCATGCCCTCGGCCTCGACGGCGAAGCAGCAGGAGGCATCGTGTGGGCCGGAATACTTGTGCGGCGTGTCGAAGATGTAAACGCCACCGGGCCGCAGCAAGCGCAGCACGGTGCGGAAGTGGTCCTCGTGGTCGTCCGGGTGGACGTGTTCGAGGAACTGGTAGCTGAACGCCATGTCCACGGAGTTGGGCGGGAGGTTCAGGGTGTAGCCGTCGTAGGTCTCGAAGTAAAAGTTCTTCGGCGCGTTTTGCTGGCCACCGCTCTGGTCGGAAATGTCGAGCGCGATGACCTTCTCGACGTGCTGGCACATTTCGTAGGCGAGCCGGCAATCGCCCGGGGCAATCTCCATGAACGTCTTCACGCCGGCGAGGTGCGGACGCAGGATGTTCATACGCGCGGCCACGGCCCGGCGGCTGTATTCCTCGGTGTCGCGGCGCGTGAGGCGCGGGTGGTCGGGGACGCGCTGGAACAGCTCGTTGTAAAGCTCGGCGAAGAGCGTGGTGCGCTGGGCGCGGGTGGAATTCATGAGCCGCCGGTGCAGGTCCTTCTCGACCTCGTATTGCTTGCGGATGGATTCCAAGGAGCGTTCGGTGTCAGCCATACGGTAATTTGTTGGGTGCGAGTTTCCGAGCGGGGCGGGGGCGGAGCAAGAGTTTTTCCGCGCGGGCACGGCGGCTGGGTCGGTGCGCCGCAGCGGCCGCCTCCTTACCTCGGCGGCTACCCGGCGGGCGGCGGGCGCAACGCCCCGGCCACCACGCCCAGCTCCGGCAGTTGCTTCCCGCTGCTCGCGGCCCCGAGCTTGAGCAACGCCTCGCCTTGCGGGCGCACGCGGGACTCGTAGCTGCCCACCGCGTCGTTGTAGGCCTTGCCCGCGCGTTCCAGGCCCGCGCCGAGATTCTCGAAGTGCTTCGCAAACGTCGCCACGCGGCTGAACAGCTCGGTGGCCGCCTCGGCAATCTGCTGCGCGTTCACCGTCTGCTCGTGCTGCTGCCAGCTCACACTCACGGAGCGCAATAAGGCGATTAGCGAGGCCGGCGTGGCCAGCATGATGCGCCGTTGCGCCGCCCAGACAATCAGGTCGCGGTCGCCTTCGAGCGCCGCGCTGAAGAGCGACTCGGCGGGGAGGAACAGGACGACGTAGTCGAGCGCGTTGGCGAACTGCGCCGGGTAATCCCGCTCGGCCAGCGCGCGGATGGTGCCGCGCAGCTTCTCGGCGTGCGCGGCGAGGGACTCCGCGCGCTTCGTCTCGTCGGCGGTGCCCAACGCGCTGAGGAAGTCGAGGTCCGGCACCTTCGCGTCCACAATGATGAGCCGGTCGCCGGGCAAGCGCACGACCATGTCGGGCTTCTTGTCGTCAGATTGCGCCTGCTCGGTGAAGTCGCAGTGCGCGCTCATGCCGGCAGCCTCGCCAACGCGCCGCAAAGTTTCCACGCCCCATTTGCCGCGCGCCTGGATCGAGCTGAGGA
>JAYTIO010000556.1:0-6353 GCA_043731805.1 Pedosphaera sp.
CCGGTCAAGGGCAAGTTGGTCGCATCTTTTCCATTCTCTCGCCGCCACCCGGCGACTAGCCTGCGCGCGTGTTGCCGGAACGAAAATGGGAAGCTGAACCGCTGCTGCGCCTCGTCGCAGGCGTATGCTTCTGCCTGTCCATTGGCTCGCTGGTGACACGCGGCATCCTGCCCGAAGCCGCCTTCGCCACGCAGGAGGGGAAGTTCTTCCTGTTCGTGAGCAACGCCATCGTGCTCCACGGCGGGACGCTGCTGCTCGTGGCCGTCTTCCTGCGCGAGCACGGCGTCGGTTGGCGGGAGAGCTTCGGCTTCGGGCGTGGCGGATTACTGCGGACGCTCGGCCTCGCGGCAGCCGGAGTGCTCGTCGCCTTGCCCGTGGCGTTGCTGCTCCAGCAACTTTCCGCGATGGGCATGAAGAGCGTGAGCGTGCAACCCGAGGTGCAAGTGATCGTGCAGACTTTGCAGGAGACGCAGACCCTGCAACAGCGCGTGTTCTTCGCGTTCGTGGCCATCCTCGGTGCGCCCGTGGTCGAGGAAATCATCTTCCGCGGCATCCTCTACCCCGCCCTCAAGCAACGCGGTTGGCCCCGACTGGCGCTCTGGGGCACCTCGCTCCTCTTCGCCCTCACGCACGCGAACACGGCGACCTTTCTACCCCTGGCCTTCCTCGCGCTGGTGCTGGTGTTCCTCTACGAGCGCACCGGCAACCTCCTCGCGCCCATCCTGACGCACAGTTTGTTCAACGCGGCGAACTACTGCGCCCTCGTCTTCCAGCGCGAACTGGCGGAGTTCTTCAGGCTGCAACCGTGAAAGAGTTCGAACTCCTCGCCCGCCTCAAGGCCACGCTACCCACGCATGACTCCGTGCTCACCGGCGCGGGCGACGATTGCGCGGTGCTCGACCTCGGCCTGCCGCACCACCTCGTGCTCTTCAAGACCGACTCGGTCGTCGAAGGCGTTCACTTCACTGCTGCCGCGCCGCCGGAGAAAATCGGCCACAAGGCGCTCGCCCGCTGCCTCAGCGACATCGCCGCAATGGCCGGCACGCCCACGCACGCCGTCGTCACGCTCGCGCTGCCGACGCAGTTTGACCCAGCGCGCATCGAGGCCATCTACGCGGGCATGAACGCGCTCGCCCGAAAGCACAGTGTCGCGGTCGTTGGCGGCGAGACGACGACAAACCCTGAGCGTCTGCTGCTCTCCATCGCGTTGCTCGGCACCGTGCCGCGCAGGCGGCAAGTCTTGCGCTCCGGTGCGAAGGCCGGCGACGCCATCTTCGTCAGCGGCACGCTGGGTGGCTCGCTGGCGGGGCGGCATCTCGACTTCGAGCCGCGCCTGGCCGAGGCGCGCTGGCTGGCCGAGCGCTTCACCGTCCACGCGATGATTGACCTGAGCGACGGGCTTGCGGGCGACCTCCGGCACATCCTCGACGCGAGTGGCGTTGGGGCAGACCTGCTGGGCAGCGCCGTTCCCATCAGCCGTGCCGCGAAACTTCAGGCCCGCGCGGAATCCTCCGCCAAGCCGCCGCTGCTCGCCGCACTCACGGACGGCGAGGATTTTGAACTCCTCTTCACCGTCGCCAGCCGAGCCGCCGTGCCGTTGCTGGACGCGTGGCAGGCGCAGTTCCCCGACGTGAAGCTTTCGTGCATCGGCAAGATCACCGCCGCCCCCGGCCTGCGCCTCCGCGACGAGCGCGGGCTGCGGGAGTTCAACCTGCGCGGCTACGAGCACTTCGCCAGTTAAGCCACCGATGAACACCGGCGAGGGATTTTATAAGGAGGGCAGGAGGGCAGGAGGAGACACGCGGGCCTTGGCCTTCGCTTCCTGCCTTCCTGTTCTCCTTATAAATCCTTTTTCTCCTGCATCTGTGGCCATCTGTGGCTAATGAAAGTGTGCCTCACCAACTCGCCCGAGGAAACCGCCGCGCTCGGCGAGGCCTGGGCGCGTGAGGTCGCACCCGGCTGGACCATCGCGCTGTGCGGCGACCTCGGCATGGGCAAGACGCAGCTTGTGAAAGGTCTGGCGCGCGGCTTGGGCATCACGACGCGCATCGCCTCGCCGACCTTCGCTCTGATCAACGAGCACAAAGCCGGGCGCGGGCCGCTCTTCCACCTCGACCTCTACCGCCTCGACACCCGCGAGCAAATCGCCGGCGCGGGCCTGGACGAATACTTTTTCACGCCGCGTGGCGTGACGGTGGTGGAGTGGGCCGAGCGGTGGTGGGGCGGAGAAGTTCAAAGTTCAAAGTTCAATGTTCAAAGTTCTGGCGGGCGCTTGCGCTGGGTGTCTATTTCCGCGCCGAGCGAGACGCAGCGGCGCATCGAGTATGAAGATTTTGGCGATTGAGTTCTCCTCCGCCCGACGCGGCGTGGCGGTGGTGGAGGCCGTGCCGGCGGCTGCCAGCCGCCGTCCGGATGCCGCGTCACCTACCGGCGGCGACTGGAAGTCGTCGGCACTGGACGCGCGCGTGCTCGGGCTGGCCGAGGGCGATGGCCTCACGCCCGGGCCGTTTGCGCTCATCGAGTCGGCACTGCGGGCGGCGGGCGTGGAGCGGGAGCAGATCGAGTGCATTGCGGTCGGGCTGGGGCCGGGTTCTTACACCGGCGTGCGGTCGGCCATCGCGCTGGCGCAGGGCTGGCAGCTCGCGCTCGGGGTGAAGCTGCTCGGCGTCAGCAGCGCGGAGGTGCTGGCGACCACGGCGCACGCGGCGGGCTTGGCCGGACGCGTCGCCGTGGTGATTGATGCGCTGCGCGGGGAGTTTTACTCGGCCAGTTTCGACCTTACGGCGGCCGGCGGGCGGGAAGTGGCTCCGCTGCGCCTGCTCACGCGGTCAGCGGTCGAGGCGCTGGCGGCAGCGGGCGAGTTGCTCGTCAGTCCGGATGCGAAGCGCCCGTTCACCGGAGCCACGTTGCTCTCGCCTGCCGCAGGTGAGCTGGGGCGGCTGGTAGCCGTGCGCGATAACTTCCAGCCCGGCGAGAAGCTCGAACCAATTTACCTCCGCGAGACAACCTTCGTGAAGGCCCCCCCGCCGAGATCTTACTGAGTCGCCGCCGAGGTAAGGAGGTGGATTTCCAGTCCGACGTAGTGTTCCGCCTCCTAACCTCGGCGGCTACTGATAGTGTGGCGGCTTCTGGTTGTTGGCGCGGATACGCTCCAGCTCCTGACCTTCCATCGCTTCGGAGGCCCGGGCGACTTCCTTCTGGAGCCGGGCGATGATACGGGCCTGCTCCGTGACGACGCCGTTGAGCTGCTCGTGCTGATGCTCAAGGTGGGCGAGAGCGGATTCAATCTTCTCGAGGCGGGCGGCGGTCGCGATGTCCATGAGCAAAGAGTGGCGGGGAAATTGCGAATGGCGAGTTGCGAATGGTGAATCGGCGTCCGAGTGCCGATTCGGCATTCGCAATTCTCCATTCACCATTACCCATGGTTGTGCCGCGCGGTGAAGAAGCCGGCAATCGCGCCGCACAAGTGCCCTTCCCACGAGATGGGGCCGGACTGCGGCAGCACGCCGTAAAAGATGCCGCCGTAAAGCACGCCCACGCCGATGGCCACGAAGACCGCACGCCAACTATCCATGAGGAACCCCGCGACGAGGAGATACACCACCAGCCCGTAGATCACCGAACTGGCCCCGATGTGGACGGTCGGGTGCGCCGGTTCCCCGCCCCGGCCGATGAGCCAGGTGCCCAGCCCGCTCGCGAGCCAGATGAGCGCGAGGGTGCGCCACGGGTGATACTTGCGGTCCCAGAAAAGCAGCGTGAGCAGGATGAAAAGCGGCACGGAGTTGGCCAGCAGGTGGGCGGCGTTGCCGTGCAGCAGCGGGCTGAAGAGCAGGCCGATCAAGCCGTGCTGGTCCCTCGGCACGATGCCGAGACCGACGAAGGAAAGGCCGCCGATCAGCTCGACGGCCTTGATGAAGAACATCACGCCTACCAGCAGAAAGCTGGCTTGCAGGGCGCTGGTGAAGTTGTGCCGACCGGAACGGGCCATCGGGGCGTTGTTGTAAAGATCGGCGCTGGTCGCGACCAATCTTTTCGTCAGGCTGCGGCTGGCCAGAACCATCATCGCCCCGGTCGGGACAATCCTTACCTTGGAACCATAGGCACTCACGAGACGCGTGGCGCTGACGGTCCCCTAGCCCGCCGGGGGGGAAGCCCGGCTCTACGACCCGGCGCGCGAACCTGTCCCCGGTCGCAGCGCGCGCACTGGCGAGGCCACGGCCGGAAGCTCTTAGCGCAGTCGTGGGTGCGGAGCTGCTGCGGGCGGGGACCGCCCGCGCGCCGGGTTCATGGGAACGGTCACGAACGCCCAACCGGGCTGCAAGCAAGGGATCTACGCCCGTCAGCTAGTTTTTCATCATCACCACAGATGCGCAGCCGCCTCGAAGTCACCGAGCGAACAACCACATGACGTCGGGTGCGCGGGGCATGGCCTCTGGGGCGATGACTTTGACTTCCTTCTCCCGACCAATGCTGGCTCAATGGTCCAGTGCTTTGTGTCTAAAACCTCAGTTGCCAATCCAAATGAATCTGCGCTCCCTCCTCGCCCTCGCCTGTGTCTTCACCTCGGCTGCCGGTGCGGCTGAACTGCCTGCCATCCCCACCGAGTCCATCGCCAAGAAGAAGGAACTCCTCTTCAGCGATGACTTCGCCGGGGCCGAGCCGGCCAAGGTCTGGCACAAGGTGGTCCCGACGTTTGCCGTCGAGAACGGGGTGCTCAAGGGCACGCAGACGCGCGACAAGGATGTGCCCACCGCCGACGGCAAGTCCGTGGTCAAGGCCCACGCCGCCGTGCACGGACTGGAGATCCCCACCAAGGACAGCGTCGTGGAGGTCCGCGTCCGCTTGGACGGGGCCACGATGGTGGACGTGGAGTTCGACGACCGCAAATACACCGGCGCCCACTACGGCCACATCTGCCGCGCCCAGGTTCGGCTCACTGGCGTGACGATCATTGACGAACGCGACGGCACGATGCGCAACGACATCTATGAGATGAGCAAAGACCCCACGAAGAAGGGTGAACGCGCCAAGCTCCTCGCTGGTCGCAGCGTCACCTACCCCGCCAAGCTGGAGGCCGGCAAGTGGTATGTCCTCGTCGTCGAGACGGTCGGCGACGCAATGCGCGTGACGCTGGATGGCAAACCCGCCGCCTATCTGAAGTCCTCCGGCATCGCCCACGCCACCAAGTCCAAGATCGAGTTCGGCGTCGCGGGCAAGGATGGTTGCTTCGATGATCTCAAGGTCTGGAACGCCGAGCCGGCCAAGCTGTGAGCTAAACTGAGGGGAGCCACAGATGGGCACAGATGAAACACAGACGAGGAAACTTATAAGGAGGGCAGGAGAGCAGGAAAAGCAGCCACGCAGGTTCGATGCCTCCTGCCTTCCTGCTCTCCTTATAGAAACCCTCCTCCTCGCCTGTGGTTCATCTGTGGCTAAGAAAACTTAGCCGATGAACAGCGGCTTGAGGTGCCGGTCGTAGAGGTTCTCGGTCACGTTCTTCGCGACGATGGCTTCGTTGGCTTTCAGCAGGTCGGTGTAGCGGGGGCCGGCCTGGGCAGCGAGTTTGAAGGAGACGTGGAGGACTTGGCGGATGTGGGCGTTGAACTCGGCATGGCCGGGGATGTGGCGGATGGCGTTGGCGAGTTGCGGGCCGGTCCAGGTGTTGACCACGTCGGCGCTGGGAAGTTTCGCGCGGTCAATGTCAATGACGCTGGCGTAAGGAGCGCACAGCTCGTCCACGTGCGCGAGGGCGTAGGCGTAGATTTCCTTCGCGAGGGCGAGGCCATCGCCGCCGGCTTCGGCGAGGCCGATGAGTTCCTCCAGCCAGGTGGTGCCGGCGGTCTTGAGGTGGACGCCCGCACCGGTGCGCTGGAGCGCGCGGCGGATGATGGGGTAGAGGCTGAACTTGTCGCTGCCGCTGTGGACGCTGAGTTTCAAGTTCGCGGGCAGGCCGTAGGCCTTCACGGCGTGGGCGATGACGGCGAGGTCGTCGTTGAACTCGCGCTCGAACTGCGCGAGGTCGCCGACGTAGTCCACGCCCTTGTTGAAACGGCCGGTGAACTTCGGCGCGATGGTCTGGGCGTAAACCCCGGCGTCGGCAAGGAGCGCCAGGATGATGAGGAGTTCAGGCGGCGTCTGCGGGGTGTCGGTCTCGTCCATGGAGACTTCGGCGATGAATTTCTTCGCGCCCTTCGCGCGCTTGATGTGGTTAGAGATTTGCCCGGCTTCCCAGGTGGCACTGAGGTATTTCCGCGCGGTGGCGGCGACGGTCTCAGCCGTGCTGTGGAAAGGCTCGCTGATCCCATCAATGGCAAGGGTGCCGATGAGTTCCGGGTGCTTAGCCAGAAATCGCT
>JAYTIO010000557.1:0-2595 GCA_043731805.1 Pedosphaera sp.
GCGTGCCGACGTTGCGGGAGATTTTCGAGGAGAAGTATTACACCGACCTCGAGGGCGGCATCCTCGAAAGCTTTGGCCGGCTCTTCAAAAACGACCTCAAGCTCTACGTCTATCCGCTGCGCGAGGCCAAGGCCGGCGCGCTCATCACAGCGGGCAACCTCCGCGTGGCCCCGAACCTCCGGCATCTCTACGCCTACCTCGTGGAGAACCGCCTCATCGAGAGCCTGCGCGACTTCGACGAGCGTTGCCTGCCCATCTTCTCGCGTGACGTGCTGGCGAAGATCCGCTCCGGCGACGCGGCTTGGGAAACGATGGTCCCGCCCACCGTGGCGCAGATGATCAAGGAGCGGCGGCTCTTCAACTACGGAGCCGCCGCGCTGGCGGAGGCCCCGTAGCCGGCGGGATTCACCCGCATACTTTTGGCTAGATTGGCCGCGCGCCCGCGCTTAACGTCGCGTCCGACACAGCAAAACCAACGCGCGCTATGGCCGAATTTTCCTTCAACTGCCCCTTCTGCAACCTCGAACTCAGCATTGACGAGTCTGGCATCGGCCAAGAGATCGAGTGTCCCGGCTGCAAGGAAGTCCTCATCATCCCCGCGCCCAGCGGCAGCAGCTCGGTGGCCGAGCAGGAACGCGCCGTGGAGATTCCCCAGAGCAGCTTCCCCGAGGCCAAGATCATCAAGAACGCCTCGCCGTCGCTCAACGTCGCGGCCAAGACCGTCAAGAAGTTGCGCGTGAAATCCTTCCGCCACCACGAGCACGTGAAGGACGGCAAGGACACGTTCGATGACGTGGTGTCCAACTTCCTCGCCCAGCACCACGAGGACGACATCGTCGGCCTCACCGGCTTCCAATACACGCAGCAGCTCAAGCAAAACGACGCCGAGGGCAAGGAATCCACCACGCCCGTCACCGAATACGGCGTGCTCGTGGAATACAAGGCCTGAGCCGCGATGTCCAAGCCGGTCCCCAAGCCCATCGCCCCCGCCGACCTGCTCGCCCTCGCGCACGGCGTCCTCCAGGCCGACCGCTTTCCCATGCTCGCCACCGTGGACGGCGACCAGCCGCGCCTGCGCCCCGTCTCGCCCGTGCGCACGGATGGTTTCACGGTGTATGTGGCAAACCTCCGCTGCTACCACAAGACCGGTGAGATCGCGGCGAACCCCAAGGTCGAACTCTGTTATCTGGACGACGGCCACAACCAGGTCCGGCTCACCGGCGTCGCGGAAATCGTGACCGAGCGGCCGCTGCTCCAGGAAATCTGGGATGCGAACTCGCTCATGCGCCAATTCCTCGGCTCGCTGGATAACCCGATGCTCCTCGTCTATCGCATCCGCCCCACGCACGTCCGCTACATGCAGGAGTGGGCGCTGGAGTATCACGAAGTCCCCCTCGTGTAGGAGCCGACGTGAGGAGGCTTACGGCGGCACCGTCGGGGTCTGGGGTCTGGCGTCGGGAGGCTTGGTTCTGCCGCAGTTCACCTTGCAACCAAAGTTCCCCCGCTCGCGCCAGCCGAAGTAAAATCGGCCCCACTCCCCGTTGAACGAAACGAACGGCAGCCGTAGCCAGCCGAAGCGCGCGACCGCCCAGTTCCACCCGCCGTCCGGCGCGAAGACGGCGGCGGGAAACTTCCCCGTGCGCGTGAATGGTTTGTCGGCCACGCCGAGGACGTAAAAGGTGAAATTGTGGAGCGGGTTGCGCAGTTGCCACAGCCAGCGGCGGCCCGGCGCACCGGGCCGATACCACTCCGGCGGCTCCGGGTCATCCACGTTGCCGAACCACCAGATCGGGTTCCATTTCTGCAACGCCCGTGCCGGCGGCTTGCAGCCGCCGTCTGGGGCATCCGCCACCCGCAGGGACGGCGACTGCAAGTCGCCGGCACGAGCAGCGGGCTGGGCAGTTCGCTCCGTCCGCGTCGTCCCACACGCAGCGCCAAGCCAAAGCGCCAGCGCTGCGAAGCCGAGGCGAAGCCAAGAGTTCATGGCCTAGTCTGCCACAGTTTGGCCTGAGGCTAACCCAAACCTGATGGACAAAAAAGCCTCACGCAAAGGACGCGAAGGGCGCAAAGGGGAGGATGAGAAAGTGGGCAGGTGGGAAGCGGGAGGCGCGTGGTGCGATTTGTCCGCGCTCACTTTCTCGCCCTCTCACTTTCCCACCGGCCCACTTCCGCCCAGCGCCAGCACGCGCGCGAACTGTTCCTTCGTCAGCGGTGACACCGAGAGGCGCGACTGCCGCACGAGCGGGATGCCCGCCAGCGCGGCGTCCGCCTTGATGGCGTCGAGCGGGACGGGCTGCGCCAGTGGCTTCACCGGCACGAGGTCCACGCACGCCCAGTCGCCCTCCTTCGCCGTCGCGTCGGCATACGCCTCCCGCGTCACCTTCGCGACGCCGACGACCTGCTTATCGGTCACGCTGTGGTAGAAGCACACGAGGTCGCCGCACCGCATGGCGCGGAGGTGGAGGCGGGCCTGGAAATTCCGCACGCCCGTCCACGCCGTGCCGCCGTCCTTCACGAACGTCGCCCACGCGTAAGCCGCCGGTTCCGACTTCACGAGCCAGTAGTTCATGGCGGAAGAATGCAGCGGGCGGGCGG
>JAYTIO010000558.1:0-2774 GCA_043731805.1 Pedosphaera sp.
GAGGTGCGCAACGCGGTGAACCTGCCGTTCCTCGACGCGCGCACCTACGAGCAGGTGAAGCCCTACATGGCGCTCGGCGACGCGCTGGGCAAGCTGCTCGCGCAGGTCGTCCCGCAGCAGGTGGACCGCGCGCACATCACCTACGGCGGCAAGGCGCAGGAGCTGCCGAACATTGATCCTATCACGCGCTCGGTGCTCATGGGCTTCCTCGCCCGCGCAGCGGTGAAGGACTTGAACCACATCAACGTGCGCGGCATCGCCAGCACGCTCGGCATCAGCGTCGAGGAGAAGCGGTCGAACGAACCCGTCACCTTCAACGAGTGGCTCCACGTCCAGCTCTTCAAGGGCGAGGAGAAGGTCGGCTCGGCGGGCGGCACGTTCTTCGGTTCGCCGAACAATCCGCGCATCGTCCGGCTCTTCAGCAACGCACTGGAGATTCCCATCCACGGCGTGTTCCTCATGTTCAATAACCAGGACCGGCCCGGCATCGTCGGCTACGTCGGCACGCTGTTGAGCAAGCACAAGGTCAACATCGCGAACCTCAGCCTGAGCCGCGACCACGCGGGCGGCCACGCGCTCTCGGTCTTTCATGTGGACAGCGAGCCGCCCGTGGAGTTGCTCGAGGAGCTGCGCCGCGACGCCGTGTTCAGCAATGTCCGCGTGGTGAAACTTTAGGCCGCAGTGCGGGTTTTACGCATAACGCATTACGCATCACGCACCATGAAAGCCCTTCTTCCGTTGCTCTGCCTCGCCGCCACCGCCCTCGCGGCGGACCCGAAGGATGCCAAGCTCCCCGTCGTGCCGCCGTCCAAGGCGGTGGTGAGTGATGACAGCCTCTTCCCGCCCACCGTGCTGGCGAAGGGCATCGGCTTTGAAATCAACAGCCGCCAACTCGACGAGGCGTTCCTAAACTTCCGCACCGCCGCCGCCTCGCGCAATCAGCCGCCGCCGCCCGAGGACAAACGCCTTGAAATCGAGAGGAAGATGCTCGACCGGCTCATCGTCGTCGAGGTGCTCAAGCGCAAGGCCAGCGAGGCGGCCAAGACCAAGGGCAAGGCCGCCGCTGACAAATTGCTCGCCGATTTCCTCCAGCAGGCCGGCTCCATCGAGGGCTTCCGCCGGCAGGTGCAGGCGATGGGCATGACGCCCGAGTCGTTCACCGCGCAGTTCACCGAGCGCGCTATCGTGGAGGAGGTCGTGAACCAGGAGGTGCGCGACAAGGTAATCGTCACGCCGCAGCAGGTGCAGAAATTTTACGATGAGAACCCGAAGCGCTTCGACCAGCCCGAGACCGTGCGCGCCGCGCACATCCTGTTGACGACGGTTGAACTCGCCTCAAAACAGGAGCTGCCGCCCGAAAAGCAGAAGGCCCAACGCGACTTGATCGAGGCCCTGCTCAAGCGCGCGCGTGCCGGCGAGGATTTCGGCAAGCTGGCGAAGGAGTTCTCCCAGGACCCCGGCTCGAAAGAGCGCGGCGGCGAGTATGTCTTCCCGCGCGGCCAGATGGCGCTGGAGTTCGAGACGTCCGCCTTCGCGATGCGCCCCGGCCAGATTAGCGACGTGGTCACGACCAAGTTCGGCTTCCACATCATCCAGGTGCTGGAGCGCAACCCGGCGAAGCGGGTCGAGTTCGAGAAGGTCAAGGACCGCATCCGCGAGAATCTCCAGCAGGAGGAAGCGGACAAGCTGTTGCCCGCGTATCTGGAGAAGGTGAAGAAAGAGGCGGGCGTGGAGATACTCGAAGCGAAATACAAGTGAGGGGAATGATGCGTAATGCGTAAGCCGTAAGCCGAGGACGCCTCCTTACGCCTTACGCCTTACGCCTTACGCATTGCGCAACCATGCCCCATCGCCGTCGCCTCCCCATCGCCCTCACCATCGCCGGCTCCGACAGCGGCGGCGGCGCGGGCATCCAGGCCGACCTCAAGACCTTCGCCGCCCTCGGCGTCCACGGCACCAGCGCCATCACTTGCCTCACCGCGCAGAACCCCAAGGGCGTCTCCGCCATCCAAGCCGCGAAGCCCGCCATCGTCCGCTCGCAAATCGAGGCCGTGTTCGCCGAACTGCGCCCCGCCGCCGTGAAGACCGGGATGCTCTTCGACACGGCCATCATCCGCATGGTCGCGGACTGCTTCCGTCAACTCCGTGGCCGCAAACCGCCGCTCATCGTGGACCCCGTGATGGTCGCCACCAGCGGCGCACGTCTGCTCCAGCCCGCCGCCCGCCGCGCCTTGCAGGACGAGCTGCTCCCGCTCGCCACCCTCGTCACGCCGAACCTGGATGAAGCTGAAATCCTCGTCGGCGCAAAGCTGAAGTCCGTGGACGACCTGCGTGCCGCCGCCCGCACCATCCACCAGCGCTTCCATTGCGCCGCGTTGGTCAAGGGCGGTCACCTGCGCGGCTTGCGCGACGCAGTGGACATCTTCTACGACGGCGAAACCGAACTGCTCCTCACCGCTCCATTCGTGCGCGGCGTCACGACGCACGGCACCGGCTGCACCTACTCCGCCGCCATCGCCGCCTACCTCGCGCTCGGCCACGACCTCCCGCGCGCCGTGCAACTGGCCAAGGACTTCATCACCCGCGCCATCGCTCAAAGCGTCCGCGCCGGCAAGCACTCCGTGTTGAACCCCTTCGCCTGAGCAGAGCGCTGGTCTCCGACGGACACCTTTCAGCCCGGCCCCCGGAGCGCGGCCCGCCGGGCCGCTTGGCGCGGAGGAGGTAAAAGGAGCGGTCGAGCCGCACCGTTGCACCCCCGGGCGGCCAAAGCGGGC
>JAYTIO010000559.1:0-4986 GCA_043731805.1 Pedosphaera sp.
GCGGCTCGTCGAGTCGGGCTACTGGGATTTCGAGCGCAACCAACTCGTGCCGATGCCCGGCCGTGTGCGCCTCTGCCCCTACTACTTCGTCGCTGGTGATGGCGAGGCCGCGCGGGCGAACCTCGGCGGCGTGCTCGCGACGATTTGCCCGGCGGACAAAAAGATCATCCACGGGATGAAGGATGCTATATTGACCCCGTGCAGTGCGTGACCAGATGAGCCTCCTCGCCTTCACCGTCATGGCGTTCAGTTCGCTGTTCGTCATCGTGGACCCCATTGCCAGCATCCCGGCCTTCCTCGCCATGACCGCGCGCGACACTGCGGAGCAGCGCATCAAGATGGCCCGGCTCGCGTGCCTGGTCGCGGCGGGCGTGCTGCTCACCTTCGCCGTCGTCGGGAAATGGATCTTCCAATACCTCGGGATCACCCTCCCGGCCTTCCAGATGGCGGCGAGCCTCGTGCTCTTGCTCGTGGCCTTGGACATGATCCGCGCGCAACGCTCACGCGTGCAGGAAACCACCGAGGAAACCATCGCTGGCACGGAAAAGGAGGACATCGCCATCACACCCCTCGCCATCCCCATGCTCGCGGGGCCGGGCGCTATCTCCACTGCCGTGCTGCTGCACAACCAAGCCCAAGGGCTGGAGCAGAACATCGCCCTCTACCTCTGCATCATCGCCGTGTGCGCGGCGAGCTACTCCATCCTGCGCGTCAGCGCGCGGGGCGCGAAGTGGCTCACCCCCATCGCCATGAAGATCATTATCCGCGTCATGGGCCTGCTGCTCGCGGCATTGGCCTTCCAGTTCCTCATCAATGCGGTGAACGAGCTGCGGAAAGCAAACTGAACCGCGCCGGCGGAGCCGCGCCCCCACTGCAAACTTGCCCCGTCCGCTGTTTCCCCCTCACTCTTATAGCCATGCAGTTCATCCGCGACATTCACACCGCCAAAAAAGCGCTGGGCCAGCCCGTAATCTCCTTCGAGTTCTTTCCGCCGAAGACCGACGAGGGCGAGAAGAACCTTTTCGAGAAACACATCCCTGAGCTGATGAAGCTCAAGCCCGACTTCTGCTCCGTGACCTACGGCGCGGGCGGCAGCACCCGGGACAAGACCATCGGCATCGTGGACCGCATCCAGCGCGAGCACGGCCTCACCACGATGATGCACCTCACCTGCGTCAACGCGACCAAGGCCGAACTCGCCGCCGTCCTCGCCGAGGCCCAGCAGCGCGGCATCCAGAACATCCTCGCCCTGCGCGGTGACCCTCCGGCGGGCGGCGAGTTTAAGGCCACGCCCGGCGGCGTCGAGTATTCCTACCAACTCGTCAGCTCCCTCCGTGAAGTCGGCGGCTTCAGCATCGGCACCGCCGGTTTCCCCGAAGGCCACATCGTGTGCAAGGAGGGCAAGCTCGTGGACTGGGACCGGCTCAAGGCCAAGATTGATTGCGGCGCGGACTTCGTTGTCACCCAGCTCTTCTTCGACAACGCCGACTTCTACGCCTTCCGCGACTACCTCACCAAGCAAGGCGTCACCGTTCCCATCGTCCCCGGCATCCTGCCCGCGCACAGCGGCTCGCAGATTAAGCGCTTCACCGCCCTCTGCGGCGCGCAACTCCCCGCGCCCTTCCTCGCCGGCCTGGACAAGTGCGGCGCGGACGACGCGGCGGCCACCGAGTTCGGCATCGAATACGCCACCGCCCAATGCGCCGACCTGCTCAAGCACGGCGTCGAGGGAATCCACGTCTACACGCTGAACAAGGCGCTCGCCACGACGCGCATCCTTCAGAATCTCAAGCTCGCGTAGCGCCCCCGTCGCATGACGCAAGCTGCTTTTGCCCCCGGCCTGCTCGCCCCGGACCTCACCGGCGACGCGCGGGAACTGCTGGAACAACTCGGCTCCCCCGAAGCACTGCCCAGTCTGTCCCTCGCCGCCAGCGCGCTGACGTTGGAAGCCGTGCGAGACGAGGCGACGCTCCGGCGTTTCCTCAGCGGCTACCGCGAGCAAGTCCTCCTGCCCATCGAACTCCCCGCCATCCTCGCCGCGCACGGCCACGCCTGCCGGGGCGAGCTGCGCGAACTCCTGGCCCTCGACCGCGCGCTCGCCGCTGACCCGCGCCTCCGCGAGTTCCGCACCGCCAGCGCCGCCGTGGGCCGTCGCCAACTCAGCAAGCTCCGCCCGCTCCGCGACCAGCGGCTCGTGCAACGCTATCTTCACGCCGTGGAGAACGCCGAGGCGCACGGCTGGCACACCTTGGTCTTCGGGGTCTTCCTCGCGCAGTATTCGCTGCCGCTGCGGCAAGGGCTGATGCTCTACGGCCAGCGGACACTGGGTGGCTTTCTCGACTCCGCCGGAACGCTCTTGTGCCTGCCGGTCACGATCCGTGACGCCCTTTTCGCCGAAGCGGCCGCCCCCGTGACGGACGCGGTGAATGGTCTGTTGGCAGCGGAATTCCCAGACAACGGCTTCGTCGCTCGTTGAGCAACGAGGGCGGGACAGGTTTCCGCTTCAGCACCCCAACGGGGTGCCGGTGCCCCGTTGAGGCACTCACGGAGGCATCGCACCAAGCCCGCCTCCTCACCTTGGCAGCTACCCGCTCACCGTGCCACCATCCACGAGCGCGACGCAGAGCGACAGCACCTGCTCCGGTTACCGCGTGCGGACGGCCGCGATGACGCCGGGGTGGGTAAGGAGGGCGGAGATTTCAGATTGGGTCAGCGAGCTTCAGGCTTGGCACATTGCTCGACCAGTTCGCGGAGGAACTGCGCGTGCAGCACTTTGCCAAGGCCGAGCGGGTGGCGCAGGGTGCGTTTCTCGAATTCCAACGTGATATTTTCTTCCTGATTGATTTGGGCGAGCACCATGCCGATGACCACGGGCTTCCCCGCTGCGTCGGCGACGAAGACTGGCCCGCCGCTGTCGCCGGCGAACGTAGTGAAATCCGCCATGAACGTGCGCTGCTGCGCGATGGGCAGCAGCGGATGCGAGGCGATGATCCCTTGGCGAGCCAGCGGGAAACCAGCGGCATTGCTCTCCGTGCGGTTCGGGTAGGTCAACACGAACAGCGGGCTGCACACGCGCAGCCCGGCGGCCTTGACGTGAGCCTCATCGGCCAGCGCGGCTACAGGCAGCGCGCCCACGGGGAACGGAAGTGGCTCGGTCAATTTGAGCACGGCGGCGTCATCGGTCTTGCTCTGCACCCAGAGCGGTTTGCCCTTCTGCCGGATGGCGATGGTGTGGTCACGCCGCTTGAATGCTCCGTCCGCTTGTTGCTCTCGCAATACGAGGACTGCGGTGTCGCCCTTCGTCCGCTCCAGCACATGCGCAGCCGTGGCCAAGTAAAGCGCGGTATCACCCGGCTCACGGCGGAGGAGGAAGCACGTCGCGGCGGAGTCCTGGTGGAAGAGCTTGAAGGTCGCCTCCACCATCTGCGTGGCGAAGTCGGCGGCGGACACGACCGTTGTGCCGAGGGCAGCGCAGAGGAGGATCAACGGCAGCGATTTCATGACAGAACGGGTCAGCCACGGATGAACCGACGACGAAACACCGAGGGGAAAGCGGCTGAATCCGTGTTCATTCCGTGCTTCATCTGTGGCTCAACATTAGGACTCTTCCCTCCGATACGCCTCCGCCAGCAGCGTGACCGGATGCGCCGTGCGGAGGTTCAGGCCTTCCTGCTTCGCACCATTGACGATTTGGAGCAGGCAGCCGGGGTTGCCGGTGGCGACGACTTCCGCCCCGGTCGAGCGGATGTGCTTCATCTTGCGTTCGAGGAGCTGGTTGGCCATCTCGGGCTGCGTGAGGTTGTAGATGCCCGCGCTGCCGCAGCACCAACTGCTCTCGGGGAGTTCCACGAGCTTCACGCCGGGAATGGCCCGGAGCAGCGCGCGCGGCTGGCTCGTGATTTTCTGGCCGTGGCAGAGGTGGCAGGACTCGTGGTAGGTGACCACGGTCTCGGTAGGGCCGACCTGCGGTCGGCCTTGTTCTCCATCTGTGTCGTTCGAGGCCGCGCGCAGCGCGGCCCTACCAAGGGAGGCTTTCGGTGGCATCATGCCAATTTCCCCGAGCCACTCGTGGATGTCTTTCACCTTGGCGTCCCACGCGTGGGCACGCTGTTCGTAGACGAGGTCGCCTTTGAGCAGCTTGGCGTAGTGCTTGAGGTGGGAGCCGCAGCCGCCAGCGTTGGTGATGATGGCGTCGAACTGGTCGGGCGGGAACTGGTCAATGTTTCGGCGGGCAAGGCGCTGGGCGAATTCCCATTCGCCGTTGTGCGCGTGGAGGGAGCCGCAGCAGTGCTGCTCGGGCGGGGTGATGACTTCGCAGCCGTTGCGGGCGAGCACCTCGACGGTGTCCACGTTCACGTCGCTGAAGATGAGGTCCTGCGCGCAGCCGGTGAGCATGGCGACGCGGTAGCGGCGCTCGCCGCGCGCGGGCGTGACCGGCTCGATGAGGTCGGCGGAGAGCGCGGGCTGGATGTCCGGCGTCATGGCTTCCAGTTCGCCGAGGCGCTTGGGCAGGAGCTTCATCACGCCGCTGTTGCGCACGAGCCATTGCAGGCCGAGCTGCTGGTAGAGGCGCATCGCGAAGCCGAGGACCTTCAGCCGGTTCAAGTCCATGAACAGCCAGCCGACGCTGAAGGCGCGGATGGCGTTGCGCTTCGGGTTGTTCAACACGCCGCTGGCCTCGGCCTCGGCGCGGGCGTGCTCGAACAGCTCGGCGTAGTTCACGCCCGCCGGGCAGGCGGTCATGCACGCGAGGCAGCCGAGGCAGAAATACATCTCGTCCGCGAAGGCCTTGGTCGCTTCGAGCTGGCCGTCCGCGATGGCGCGCATGAGGGAAATGCGTCCGCGCGGGGAGTTGCGCTCGAGCTTGGTGGCATCGTAGGTCGGGCAGGTGGGCAGGCACAGGCCGCAGTGCATACACTGCTGCACGACGGAGTAGTCGAGGTCTTTGAGATGGGAGAAGGGCGCGGCCATGACGTTTGTAGCGGG